>CAMEJH010000011.1 GCA_945919455.1 uncultured Clostridium sp.
GTCTCCTTTTCTTTTTATTTTCATTTTACTATTTTAAGTTCAATTTTTCAATATTTTTTAGCATTTTCCTTGTTTTTTTTAGTATAATATTGTATAATCTTTACATAATATAATTGGAGGTAAATTATGACAAATTTAAAAGATTTATTTAGAAATACTTTACAATATAAAGATAAAGAAATTACAGTTGAAGGTTGGGTAAAAACTGTTAGAGATTCTAAAACTTTTGGTTTTATAGAATTAAATGATGGTTCTTTTTTTAAGAATGTTCAAATAGTTTTTACTGATAAATTAGATAATTTTAGCGAAATTGTAAAACTTACTATAAGTTCTTCAATTAAGGTTACAGGAACTTTAGTTGTTACTGAAAATGCTAAGCAACCTTTTGAAATTCAAGCTTCAGCTATTGAAATTGAAAATCTTGCTTCTGCTGATTATCCACTTCAGAAAAAGAGACATTCTTTTGAGTATTTGCGTACTATTGCACATCTTCGCCCTAGAACAAATACTTTTAATGCAGTTTTTAGAATTAGAAGTGTTGCAGCTTTTGCAATACATCAATATTTTCAAGAAAATGGATATGTTTATGTACATACCCCTATAATTACATGTGCTGATTGTGAGGGTTCTGCTGAAATGTTTAAATTAACAACTTTAGACCTTGATAAAGATTTACCAAAAAAAGATGGTAAAACTGATTTTTCTGAAGACTTATTTGGAAAAAAAGCCTTTATTACAGGTTCTGGTCAATTACATGGCGAAACATTTGCTGCAGCTTTTGGAAAAATTTATACTTTTGGACCAACTTTAAGAAGTGAAAATTCAAACACAAAAACACACGCTAATGAATTTTGGATGATTGAACCTGAAATATCTTTTTGCGATTTAAATGGATTAATGGATATTGAAGAAGATTGCTTGAAATATATTGTTAGAACTGTTCTTGAAAAATGTCCTGAAGAAATTGATTTTTGTGATAAATTTATTCAAAATGGATTAAAAGATAAATTAAATAAATTGATATCTTCAGATTTTGTAAGAATTGATCATAAAGATGCTATTGATATTTTGAAAAAGGCTGATAGAACTTGGGAATTTCAACCAGAATATGGTGAAGATTTGGCAAAAGAGCATGAAAAATATATTACAGAATATTTTAACGGACCTGTTTTTGTTAAAAATTGGCCAAAAGATATAAAATCTTATTATATGAAGCTTAACCCAGATGGAAAAACAGTTGCAGCTGTTGACTTAGAAGTTCCTGGAGCTGGTGAAATAATGGGTGGTTCTCAAAGAGAAGAAGATTATGATAAATTAGTTAAACGTATGAATGAAATGGGAATTGATACTGAACCTTTATATTGGTATTTGGATTTACGTAGATTTGGTTCTAATGTTCATTCTGGATTTGGACTAGGATTTGAGAGATTACTTATGTATATTACAGGTATTGAAAATATTAGAGATGTTATTCCTTACCCTAGAACACCAAATAATTGTGAATTTTAGTATAAATATCAAAAAATCACTTAAACTTAAGTTTAAGTGATTTTTTAGTTTTTAACTTGGTCCATCACCATTCTTGTCCGCTCCAATATGCTGGAATGTCTTCAAAATCATCTAAATTTATACAATTATAATAACACTTCCATCCATCTGGTTTTTCGTTGCGGTAATCTCCATTTTCTACTAATAGCCATAAAGGTATAGCTTTACCAGTTAAACTTGAACAATTGTAAAATGTTGCTTCATAACCTTTAACATTGTCACATCCTTTAAATGCGTTAAGTCCTATTGTCGTTAAACTCATACAGTTATAAAAAGCATAAGCAAAATACTTTGCATTACTACAATTCGCAAAAGTATTATCTCCTACTGCTTTTAAACTTGTACAGTCTTCAAAGGCACCTCCTACCTCATCATCTATTCCAAAGCTAATTACGTTACTACAATTTGCAAATGTATTATTTCCTACTGTTGTTAAGCTTGTACAACCATAAAAAGTTTCTCCAAAATCAGTTACGTTACTACAGTTTGCAAATAACTTATCTGGTATTTGTATTAAGCCTTCACATTCTTCAAATGATGCATCTAGAAGATTTTTAAAACTCCCTTGAGTTGGAGTAACAATCTCCTTCAATCCTGATATCTCTCCTAAGTATATCTTTTTTAAATTTGTAGTTCCCCATTGTTTTACTTTTGTTAATTTATTTATATTTTCTGCAAATATTCTTGTTTCATCTGCTTCATCCCAAAAATATGTTGATAGTACCTCAAATGTACCAGTTATTGTAATATCATATATTCCAGAATTACTATAAGTATGTTTTGATTTTGATTCTATATCAGTATTTTTTATCGTGCCTTTTTCTCCATCTCCCCAATCTATTTCAAAGTCAAATATAGCATTCTGCTCGTTATCTTCATTATCCCAATAATTTAGACGATATGGTAATCCAACTACATCTCCTGCGTTTAATGTATATTCTAAGATTAGTGCTTCTTTTCCTGTATCTGGTTCCATTGGAACATACTTTTCATTCAAATTATAACTTATTATTCTACTTCCTATAGTTATTGTTTTTTCTCCTCTGTTTAACTCGTTTTCATATACTAACTTATTGCTTAACAATTCTTCTAACAATTGCTCCTCAGTTTTTGTTTCAGTATTAGAATATTCTTGTGTATTTTTTTCGACTTTCCACAAATTAACTTTTTCTTCTACTTCTCCACCTCTTGTTTCCGTTTTAGCAGTAGTAGCTTGTGTTATTATTCCATTTTCTCCTGTTAACATTGAGATGCTTACTCCTGCTAGTATTAAAAGTACTACAATTGTTACTACAAGTGCTATTAGCGTTATTGCCTTATTGTTTGATTTTTCTTTAGTCTTTCTCATTAATAATCCTCCTTCATTCCTTATTAGCTAATATTATATATTAGCTGATTATTTAATGCAATATTTTTTCATCAATTGTTTTGTAAAAATTTTTTATAATGATATATATCTTTGATTTTTACTATTAGGTTTATCTGGTATTGTCATTTTTAATTTTTCTTCTTTGATTAATGGTTTTATATATGAAGTATATACATTTTTCCTATCTCTCAGATGTAAATATTCCATTATTTCTCTTATACTTCTTGAATTTCTACAATATTTTATAATTAATGTTTTCTTGTCATCTTGTGGGGTTTCTTGTGGGATATCTTGTGGGATTTCTTGGGTAGTTATTGGTATATATGTTCTAAATATATCATCTTCTTTAAGTTCCGGTTCTCCTCCTGAATATATCTTTGTATATTTATACATATTTTTCACTCCAGACCCTAGTTCATCAGCCAATCCAATTTCTCTAAATACATTGGCTATCTTTGGATTTTTAGGATATGGTTGATATGAGTTTATATTTATTTTTCCAATCATTTTTGCCCTATTAGCATTTTCTGTTTTTAAATATTCTTTTTCTATTATTAGTTTTGCTGGATATGGATTACTAAATTCTCTATGCATTAACAGATTTACACATACTTCTCTTGCAATTTTATACCTTACATCAATTCTTTGAACTCCTTCAAGATAAAATCTATCATCAAGGTGTTTTCCTACAAATGCCATAAGTCTATCAAAGCTTTCTATTAAGTTAGTTCTAATATAATCTCTATCATCATATCTATCTAAATTTTTTACTCTATATATTGCATCAGTTTTATGATGTGGTAATACTGATAAAATTGTCTGTTCTTTACCAAATAATAATATAGCAGCAAGGGTTAATCCTTCTTTGCCTGTTTCCATATCTTTTCCAAATAAGTTAGCACTTCTTAGCATTTCTTCATCAGATAAATCAGCCCAAATATGATTTTCTTCACTTCTATTTATTGCCATTTGTCTTGCTCTCTTAATTAAATCTTCTCTTAAATCTGATAATTTTATATGTGTATATACTTTATCTTCTGTATGGATTTCATATTTTCTGATATAAATATTTGCTATTCTGTTTGTATGTCTTGCTTCATAATCACCATCTTCATTTCTATCAAAAAATTTTCCATTAGTTCTATGTACTTCTGAGCTTTCGTTAACATATATATGTAATATTATTTTACCTTCAATTTCATATTCTTTAATATTTAAATATACAGTTGGATCTATTTTTTCTGAATTATTACATAAATTAGCAAAATCTTTTTTCATTATATCTATACTTAATTTGTCTACGCCTATTATTTTGCCATCATTTGCTACCCCTAAAAAAATATTTCCGCCATTTCTATTCAAAAATGCACATATTGTTTCAAATAAATTGTTAGGCAATTGATTATAAGCTTTCTTAAATTCTGTAGTTACACTTTCTCCTTTTCTTATTATATCCATTAGTTCACTTTTTATTTTTTCTGCCATATATGATGCTCCTTTTTTATATTAATTTTTATATTAATTGATTTTTTTGTTTATAATTAGATTTTTAATAATCTTGACTCTAATTTTTTGATTTTAAATTTTCTAAAAAAATATTTGAATTTAATAAGTTTATTTTAACATCTTTTTTCAATTTGTCAATAATTTATCAAAAAAATGTTCATTTTATAATTTTAGCCAAAAAAGAACCGGCACCAATTTACCCAAAAAGGTAAAAAAACGGAACCGGCACCAATTTTACATTATAATTTCAATATTAAAAATCTTACCAGAGCCATCCAATTTAATTTTATTTTCAGACTCATTGCCATTTATTAACACTTTTTCTACTCCCGTATTTTTTCTATTTGGATTATTTACTTTAATGTTATAAATACTTTCTCCAAATTTAAATCTAATACTATATTCTTTCCAATCTTTTGGAATACATGGCTCTATAGATAAAGTATTTTGATATATTTTCAATCCCAATATATATTCTATTCCTGCCAAATAATACCAACTACTTGACCCTGTATACCATGTCCATCCTCCACATCCTGCAAGATTTTGAGCTCCATAAACATCTGCTGCAATAACATATGGCTCAACTTTATATTTATTAGATGCTTCTTTTGTTCTTGCGTGTTCTATTGGAGTAATCATTCTGTACCACTCTACTGCTTTATCACCTTTTCCTAACATTGCCTCTGCAATAATCGCCCAAATTGCAGCATGTGTGTATTGACCTCCATTTTCTCGTACTCCTGGTAAATATGCTTTTATATATCCTGGTTCTAATTTGCTTTTTTCAAATGGAGGATCTAACAATTTTATTATTCCATTTTCTTTATCTACTAAGTGATTTTCCAAACTTTCCATTGCTTGATTCTTTTTTGATTCTTCTCCAGCACCCGAAATAATAGACCAACTTTGCGCAATGCTATCTATTCTACATTCTTCATTTTCCATACTTCCATATACATCACCATTATCGGCAAATGCCCTTTTGAACCATCTTCCATCCCACGCATTTATATTCAAGTTTTGTTCCAATTCCTTAACTATATTACTATATCTTCTTATTCCATCTGTATCTTTTTCTTTTATTGATATTTTTATAAATTCTTTTAATATATCATATAAGAAAAATCCTAGCCAAACACTTTCTCCTTTACCTTCTGGACCAATATTACTAAATCCGTCATTCCAGTCTCCAATTCCTATCTTAGGCAATCCATTTACTCCAAAATTACATGCTCTATCTATTGCTCTTTTGCAATGTTTATATATAGTTTCTTCTGTTTCACCTGACAAATATTTATCATATCTTTCTTTTTCATTTTCTTGTAATATTCTTCCTTCCAAATATGGTGTTTTTACTTTTAAAATATTATAATCTCCTGTGTGTAATATATATTGAATAACAGCATATGGAAGCCATAATAAGTCATCAGAAAATCTTGTTCTTATGCCTCTATTATTTTCCTCATGCCACCAATGCTCAACATCTCCTTCAATAAATTGGTGTTTACTGTGTTCTATAATTCTATTTTGCAATATTTGTGGATCAATATATTTTGTAGAAAATGTATCTTGTAATTGGTCTCTAAATCCATATGCTCCACCAGATTGGTAAAATCCGCTCCTTCCAAGTAATCTACTTACAATGGTTTGATACATTACCCATCCATTTAACATTATATTTATAGATTCATATGGTGTGTTTACTTGTATTTTTCCTAATAACTCATTCCATTTATTTTTTACATTATTTAGTTCTATATTACAATTTTGTATTTTTGAATATTTATATGCCACATCTTTTGCTTCTACTATATTGTCTTCTGCTCCTAATATTATAGAAACTTTTTTCTCAGAAAAACTCTCTATAGTAACTTCTATTTCTATAGTAATGCAACTTTTTTTCCCAATTCCATTGTCATTATCTAATCTCATATGATGAAGTGCTTCAGGATCTGATATTCCCCCTTTTCCAAAGAATGTTTTTTTGTTTCCTGTAAATGTTTTTATTTTTTCACTGCTTGATACATATGCGATATTGTCAAATTGTTCAGTTTTATATAAATTTTTAGCAATTACAATATTAGAGTTTTCTTCATATTGCAGTTTTATATTTCCATCAGATTTTATCTCATCTTCACCTAATACTGGTTTTACATAGTAAATAATTTTTATTTTTTTCTTTTTAGGTGCATTATTTTTTAATGTTAAAATATTTACTTTACAACTATCTTCTTGGGGTATAAATATTTCTAGTTCTTGAAAAATATCATCACTATTATGAATATATTTTGCATATCCAAAACCATATATTACATTATAATTTTTACCATCCGGTTTTGGTATTACTGTTGGAGACCATGTTCTACCATTTTCTTCATCTTTTAAATATATAACCTCTGATGGTATATTAACAGTTAGACTATTATTCCATGCAGTAATTCTATTTAGTCTACTATTTTTATACCAAGTGTATCCACCATTACCTTCTGTAACTACTGTTCCAAATTTATCGTTCGCCATTATATGACTCCAAGTCGTTGGAGTTTTATTTTCTTTGCTAGTTCTTATATAATATTCTTTTCCATCTTCTGAAAAAGCGCCATATTCATTATAATATTTTAAATTTTGAATATTACTAATTATATCTATATCTTTAGTATTATCTGGTTCATTTTCTATTTTTTCTGTCTTCTCTGTTATTTTATAATTATCTAATATTTCCTCTTCCATATCTTTTACTATATTTTCTAGATTTCCCAAATGACTATCTATTACTAGTTGTGAGACAAATTTTATTAAATTAACATCTTGTATATCCATTTCACTTTTTGATAATACAAATATTCCTCCGTAAATGTTTTTCATATATGCTAAATGACTATTTAATATTACTCCTTCTATTTCATCTCTTATATAATTTTCATAACTATAATTTTCTTCATCAATAATTACTAATTCTATTTTCACATTTTTAGTTTTTAAAAATTCATATGCCTTGATTATTTGCTTTATAACATATAAATCATTTACATATTTAATTGTAACAGTTATTATTGGCAAATCTCCAGAAATTCCATATTTCCACAGATTCTTTTGTTCATAAGTTTTATAAGCTAATTGTAAATTTGATTTTATTGGATTATCAAATATTAAATATGAAGCTATTGTTTGGTATATGTCTATATCTCTTCCTTTTATTTCTAAATATCTAGCTTCTGCCTCAGTTTTAGCTTTAACTATTTCAAATTCTCTTGTAACATTTTCACTTATATTGTATTTATCTGAATTCTGAATTGCCAGTTGTTTATCATATTCTGCTGATAAAATTAAGTCTACATATCCAATTTCACCAGATTTTATTTTTACTGTATTTTTTAATGAAATAACTCCTTCTGTCGTAAGACCTATTTTTTTTGATAATGGTGTTGAATTTTTTACCGAAATTGGAATGTCTAAATTATTTCTTCCTATAAATCTTTCTTTATTTATTTCAAATTCTGTTTCACCTATTTTCTCACAATTAGTCTGCATTTTAGATACTAAATATAATTGTTGTTCATTTGGTTCTCTATTTTTTCGTTTTACAATTAAATTATTAGTTTCTTCATCATATTCGTAAACTAAAAATAAATTATTAAAGGCTTGGTGAGCATAGTCCTGCTCTTTTTTTGATAATACTGGTTCAAAAAAGCTTGTTACTTCAAATATTTTTTCTTTTTCAGTATCATTTTGTATTTCTAGTCTTCTTAGTTCTACTGGTTCATTGGCATCTACTGTAATTTTTAGTTTTGTTTTTATTTTTCCTTTTATTTTTTCAAATTGATTTTTATCTGGCATAAATTGAATTAAAAATTTATCACAATTATCTTCTCCTGTGGCTTTCCATATCTCATTTGTTTCAATATCTTTTACAAAAAAGAAAATTCCTTGATTATAATCATCTGTCTTTTTAAATCTATTTATATAATTTTCTTCAAATTTACTTATTCCTTCTCCATTTTGGTTTATTGCTACAATATATCTTTCATTTCCAATAACATTTCCTCTAATAACTCTTTCATCAATTTTATTGTATTCTCTTACTGAGTAATTTTCATAATCTTGATATTTTATCTTTTCAGGTTTTTCTTTATTTTCTTTTGTAATATTAAATGTTTCTGGCATTCTTTCTTGTAGCAATATGCTTACTGCTTCTAATTCTGGATTTTCCATAAATCGTTTTTGCAATACATTATTATTAAATAGGTTGTTAATAGAAAGTAAAATTAAAGCCTGATGATGTGCCATATATGTTTTTACAGTTTCAGATGTTTTTCCTTTTGATAATCTTTCTGGAGTATAATCAATAGATTCATAAAATCCATATTTGTTATACATTCCTTCTTTTTCTAATATTTTTAGATTTTCTACTACTTCTTTTGGAATATCAGTTATAGCTAATATACTTCCATAACTGGAAACTACCATTTCATCTGCTAAACCTCTTTTTAATCCTAACCATGGTATTCCAAATGCTTTATATTGATAGTTTGAATGCAGATCTTTTAAATTAAATGCCGCTTCTGAAATTCCCCAAGGTATTCCCAATTTTTGACTATACTCTATTTGGTTCATTATTAGAAATTTACAAGATTCATCTAATAAACTACCTTTATATCTTGGAATATTAATATTGGGCATTAAATATTCAAAAGCAGTGCCTGACCATGATATAAGTCCTTTGTATTTTTTTAATACTGTTAGTGTTCTACTTAAATTATTCCAATGTTTAGCTTCTATATCTTTTTTTGCAATTGCTACTAAGCTTGCTTGTCTTGCTTCTGAGGCTAATAAATCATAATAAGAATCAGTTAATCTATTTTCTTCTACATTAAACCCTATGGAAAGCAATCTTTGCTCTTCACTATATAATTTTCTAAAGTCTGTTTCATTTATCATTTGTTCTAATTTACTAATCATGTCTTCAATTTTTTGTTTAATCATTTCATCTTGTTGATTCTTTTTATCTACTAAGAAAGCTTTTGTAGTATACATATATCCAACTAAGTTTCCACTATCTACTGTTGATATATATCTAGGCATTAGTGGCTCTGTTGTTTTGGTATTGTACCAGTTATATAAATGTCCATTCCATTTTTGTAGGTTGTATACAGAGTTTACTATATTTTCTAATAAATCTATTGTATCCTTAAAGTTTTCAAATCCTAAATCATAGCTTGATATTACAGCTAACATTGAAAGTCCTATATTTGTTGATGAAGTCCTTGATACTATTAATGGTTTTCTGCCTTCTTGGTAATTATCTGGCATTAAATAATTGTTTGCTTTCGTTAAATATTCTTTAAAAAATTCCCATGTTCTTTTTGCTATTTCTAATATTTTTTCTTTTTCGTTTTTATTAAGCATTTCAATATTTTTATATTCAGCTGGAATTTTGCTAATTCTATACATAATATATGGAGCAATTATCCACAAAATACCAATAATTGTTAATAAAATGTTGCTATTTATACTACTAAATACAATTAATACTAATCCAAGTATTATATTGGGTAACATCATTTTATAATAATTTTTTAGATTTGTATTTGTTTGTCTCTCTACTTCTTCTGATGTTGTCCATTCTAATAAATGTTTATGTGTTATTGTCATTCTATACAATGTTTTTATTATAGCTACTAATTCTACATATGCTTTATATGGTAAACAACCAATAGTTATTGTAGCTCTAAATATAGCACCTCTTACTCCATCAATATGTGGTGTAAATGTTTTTTGCTTCTTTTCTCCTTGTTTTCTTGAAAATGCTAGATTTAGTGTTTCTAATATAAATGGATAAATAGCAATAATAATTATTGCTAATATCATAGTACAATTTGTTTTTATATATATGCACCAAAAAAGAAAAATAATTAAAGATATTTCAAATAAACTTCTTCTTAAATTATCAAAAATTTTGAATTTTGATAATAGTCCTAATTTACTTTTTATCCATTTAGCTATTTGCCAGTCTCCTCTTGTCCATCTTGACAATCTATTCATAAAACTAGCATATTTTAATGGATATCCGTCCATAAGCATAATATCAGATGCTAAACCACATCTTAAATAATTTCCTTCTAATAAATCATGACTTAATACTGTATTTTCTGGTATCTCATGTTTTAATACTTTAGAAAATGTTTCTACATCATATATTCCTTTTCCTGTGAATATTCCTTCTTCAAAGTTATCTTGATATGTGTCTGATATTGCATTTGTATAACTATCTATTCCCCCTGCTCCTGCAAATATTTTTGTGAATAAATTTTTATTACTTACATCTAAATTTATTCCAACTCTTGGTTGTAATATTGCATGCCCTTTTACTACAATATTTTTATTTTTATCAATCTCTGGTTTATTTAAAATATGTGCCATAGCACCAATTAATTCAAATGCTGTATTTAAAACTAAATCTGTATCAGAATCTAATGTTATTACATATTTTATTGGTGGCAAGTCTTCTTGATTTATTGTATTTATTCTAAATTTATTTCTTTCATGTTTTAGAATGTATTCATTAAATTGTGTTAGCATTCCTCTTTTTCGTTCCCATCCAAGATACTTTTCTTCACTTTTATTGTATTTTCTTTCTCTATATATAAAGTGGAAAATTGGAAATTCATCATTTGAGTACATTTCATTTAATTTTTCTACTTGTTTTAAACCTTCTTTTTCTATTTCTTTATCAAATTTTTCTTCTTTATCTTCGCTTTCTGAACAATCTCCTAGTACTGCAAAATATAGATTTTGACTTTTATTAGCTAAATAAAATACTTCTAATTTTCTAAATAGTTCTTCTACCTTTTTTCTACTCTTAACAATTGTAGGGATTACTACAAAAGTAGCATTTTCTTTGTCAATGCCTTTTGAGAAATCCATCTTTGGTATTAATTTAGGTTTTACTATCTTTCCTAAAATAAATTGAATTGTTTGAATTATTATTTCTGAAATTGGGATAATTAAAAAAATAGTTGTTACTATATATTGAATTAAGTTCTTTGATATAAATTTTGATATTATTAATGATGCTACTAATGTTAAAATAATTATAGTCCAAATGTACATTTTTACTTTATTTTTGTTTGACATCCTTTTTTCTTTATATTCTAATTTTTCAAATAATTCTTCTCTTCCCTCATCTATTAAATAATAACCTATATGTCTTTGTTTTGTGTTTTCTTTGTTTTGCTCACATAATTCTATTGCTTTTTTGGATATATAAATTTCTGATATTTTAGTTTTTTGAGCTATTTCTTTTATAGAATTTCTATAATATTCTTTTGTCTTATATTCCATATTTTCGTATATTCCTGCTGGATCTTTATTTAATATTTCTTCTACTCCATTTGTTTCTTCAAATATTTCTAAGAAATTAATTCTTTGAATTTTCTTTATACTTGTTATACAATTTGACATTGAAATTTTTCTTATTGCGGTGTCAAAATGTTCTTTTTGTATTGCTTCTGGTACTGTTATTCCAATCTTTTCTACTTCTTCTTCCAAAATATTTAGGTATCCATAAGCTTTTTTTCCGTATTTTTTTAACGAATATGACATATATTCTATAAATGAATACTTCATACTTTTAAATTCATTATTTTTTAACTTTGTTCCAGCAATTTGATTAAATTTTAATTCATTTTTTGCTTTTTTCTCTACTAGTCTTTCTATTATACTTTTAACTTTATATTTTTGAATTTGAGAACTATATATTTTTTCACAAATTTCACTAATATTTTGTATTATCGCTATTTGTAAAAATGTTCCTATGTTCCATATTTCTTCCATAGTTAAAGTCTTTTTTGTTTGATATGCTTTTAAATACTTTTCTAAATTTTCTCTATTTATCTTATTATCTGTATAAGCTACTATTTCTGTTGCTAATACATAAATTCTTGCAAAACCTGCATATTTTCCATTTTGTATCCCTACAAAATTAGTATACTTTTTTAATGACATTTCTTTTTGTATTTGACTTACAGCTTCTTCTATTATATAGAAATTATCTAATATCCATTCTCCTGCTGGATGTATAGTAATTCCTAATTTTATATGTTCATTTAATAAATTATATACTTCTTTTATACTTAAATAATTGTCTAATAATACTGGTATAGGGTATGTGTTTTTATTTGATTTAGCTTTTAATGTATGCTGCATTGCCATTTTTTCTAAGTGTTTTTTTAACTGTTCTTCATCTAATATTGCACTTTCTATATTTATTTTTTGATATTTTTTCAAAAAAATCCACTCCTTGCGTTTTTCCACTATTATTCGCATTTTATGGATTTTTTATGCATTTTATATTTTTCTTCAATTGTCTATATTAAAAATTTGACTTTTTTGGAATTAAAATTATTATAATCAATTTTTTTATTTTACGCACAAATTTGCTCTAATCTTATTGATAATTGTACTTGTTGTTTTAATATTTTTGCTATGTTATTTGAATCTATTAATCTTTGTTTCTTTAGCTCTTCATAATTTCTATCATGTTTTTCATCTATTACATCTAGTTTATTTTCTAGTCTATCCTCTCTTTCTTCTAATCTATCCATTCTAGTTTCCAAACTATCCATTCTAGCTTCTAAACTATCCATTCTACTTTCTAAGCTATCCATTCTAGCTTCTAGCCTATCCATTCTAGTTTCCAAACTATCCATTCTAGCTTCTAGCCTATCCATTCTCTTTTCTAATCTATCTACTCTTTCGTTTAATTGTTTGATATCTTGTTTTATTTCACAAATATCACTTTGTATACTAACTAATACAGTTAATATTTTTTCTTCCATATTCAATTCACCTCGCTACATTTTAGATTTTAAAGATTTAAAAAAAATAATTTTAAACATTTGAATTAATTAATATAGACAACTAAATTGTAAATATATTATCATATATTACTCTACTTAGCAATACTAAAATAAGAAAAAGTCAAAAAATATTTCGACATTTTTCGACTTTTACTTATTTTCTAATTTATATTCTAATCCTGTATTTCTTTTTTTACTATCAACATTATTTATCATATAATTTACTATTCTTTCATTTCCTATTACTATTAATAGTTTTTTTGCTCTTGTTAGTCCAGTATATAATAAATTTCTTGTAAGTAACATTGGTGCAGCCTGTGGAACTATCATAATAACAACATCAAATTCGCTTCCTTGTGCTTTATGTATTGTTATGCAATAACTATGCTCTAATTGTTCTAATTCATTAAATTCATACCAGCATACTTTTTCATCATCAAATTTTACTCGAATGTTTTTTTCTTTTTCGTTTATATTAGTTATTGTTCCTATTTCTCCATTAAACACACCATTTCCAGTTTCTATACTATCATCTATTCTCTTTTCCCAGTATATATCATAATTGTTTTTTATTTGCATTACTCTATCACCAATTCTAAAAATTGATCCCATACTACTTTTTTCGCTCTCGCCTTCTCTATGTGGATTCAGTTCATTTTGTAATGCTTTGTTTAACTCTTTTGTTCCTAACAAGCCTTTTTTTGTTGGTGTTAATACTTGTATGCTTTCAAAAAAATCATAATCTCCAAATTTTTTCAATCTACCATTACATAAAGATAATACTTGTTCTAATATTTTTTCTTGATTATTCTCTTTTATGAAGAAAAAATCTTCTTTTGAGGCTTCTTCTAGCTCTTCTGAATCTTTTTCTATGAATTTTTTTCCATTATTAACTCTATGCGCATTTACAATTATTTTACTTTTAGCAGCTTGTCTAAAAATTTTATCTAAATGTACTGTTGTAATTCTTTCTGATTCTATTAAATCATGTAACACACTACCTGGTCCTACTGATGGTAACTGATCACTATCTCCTACTAAGATAAGTTTTGTTCCTTTATATATACAATTTAATAAATAGCTCATTATGAACATATCTACCATAGATACTTCATCAACTATTATAATATCTGCATCTATAGGTGCTCCTTGATATTCTGAGTCTTTTTTAAATAATGATTCTTCATCTACTTTTCCTATTTCTAATAGTCTATGTAGTGTGCTTGCCTCCTCTCCTGTTGTCTCTGTCATTCTTTTGGCAGCTCTACCTGTTGGCGCACATAATACGATTTTATATTTTTTTTGCTTATACATTTCTAATATACTTTTTATTATTGTTGTTTTTCCTGTTCCTGGTCCTCCAGTTATTATTGTTACATTATTTTCATTTACTGCTTTTATTGCTTCTTTTTGCTTTTCAGATAATAATAAATCTGTTTTTTCTTCTATTAGTTTTAATTCTTTTTCTATATTACTTACTTTTTTTATATTTTTGGATTTTTCTAGTTTTATTATTCTATCTGCTATTTGTTCTTCTGCTCTGTAAAATGAATATAAATATACCCATTCTTCTCCATCTCTATCTTCTACGACTATATCATTATTTACTTTTAAATTAATAATTCCATCTTCTATGACTGTTTCTGTTACTCCTAATAATTGTTTCACATATTCTATTAAATTTGATTTTAAAGTACAACAATGTCCATTATATGTAATTTTTATTAATGCATATTTTATTCCGCTTTTTACTCTTTTACTATTTTCTCTTTCTATACCAAGTTTTATTGCCATTTCATCTATTTGCTTAAAATCTACTCCTCTTGATATATCTATTAATATATATGGATTTGCTTCTATTTCTGTTATAGCATTTACACCTAACAAATTGTACACTTTTTTAGCACTTTCTGCCCCTATTCCAAATCTTTCTAAAAATCCAACTATTTGCCATACTTCCCAATTTTCAATAAAACTTTCAGAAATTTCTATTGCTTTATCTTTGCTTATTCCTTTTATTTGTGCCAATTTTTGTGGTTCAAATTTTAGCACATGTATTGTTTCTTCTCCAAATTTGTCTATTATTTTTGTTGCAGTTGCTGGACCTACTCCTTTTACATTTCCACTTGCTAAATATTTTTCTAATGCTCCTAGTGTTTGAGGCATTAGTTTTTCAAATGTTTCTATTTTGAATTGTTCTCCATAATCTTTATGTTCTACAAATTTTCCTGTTAGCTTTAGAGTATCTCCTTTATTTATAAATGGTAAGTATCCGACTACTGTTATTTGTTCTTCTTCTGTTTCAAATATTCCTACTGTATAACTATTTACTTCATTTTGATATATTATTTCTTCTAATATGCCTTCTATTTCTTCCACTTTTCTCTCCTTTTTAGTAGGTATAGTTTATCACAGAATCATAATATTTTCAATTATTGGATTTAATTTTTTATGTTGGATATAATTTATTTTTCAATGAATTTATTTATTTTTTAACTCTTTTTTTATTTTTTCTATATCTTCTTTTTTAGCATTTGTGCATTTTAATATTTTTTCTTCTTCAATATTATTTTCTAGCATATTTCTTATCATTGTTTTTATTGTTTCCTTTATGCCCTCTATTCTTCCTTCCTTTCTAGCTTGTATTCTGTTATTATAAAATTCTTCTGCTATTCTTTCTTGTACAGTGCTCATATTCTCTACCTCCTCATTCATTTCTATTATTCTTATAATTTCTTCTAAACTATCTTGATCTAAATTTCCATACACATATAATACTAATCTTTTTAATTTTGCAAACATTTCATTCTTATTGTTTTTGTCACTATTTTTTATATTGTTTGTTATTTTTCCAATATAATCTATTATCTCTTTATTATTTCTACTTTTTTCCATAAGCATTGCATATGTTAACATAGTACCTTCATCTAATAATTCCTTATCATCATAAATATTAATATCTATAAGATTATATCTTATATCTATGTTTTCACATTTTACCCTTTGGTATTCTACTACACTCTCAGCAAATGATGTGTTTACTGTCCATTTCTGATTTCCTGTATATAATACTATTGGTATTATTCTTGGATATTTAAACATTTTATTATTTATTTCTTTCCCTTCTATTGCATTTCTTATTATTTCTATACAATATTCTAGTATTCTGTATGGCATTGAATAATCCACTTTAGTTTGATGTTCTATTAAGAAATATATTTCTTTTTCTTTTAGTTTGTATACTATATCTGCCTGCTTGTATTTGTAACTTTTAGTTATATAATTTCCATTATATACTTCCAATTCTTTAGTTTTAACTTCGTAATTAATAAATCTACTTATAAACCTTGACATTTCTTCTTTATTTTTTAATATATCTTTAAATATTTTGTCATGCTTTTTATCTCTATTTTTATTACTTGTTTCATCACTGTTGTAATAATATTCTTCGCTCTCTTCTGCTACACAAAGATTTCCTTCATCAGTATCTTCTACATCATAATAATCACAATATCTTAAGTAATCTTGATATGTAAAATAAAACCTTTCTATAAGGCTCACCTCCTATATTTAATTTTTTATTAATTGTACTTAAATAGAATTAATTTTTTTAGACAAAAAAATATATAACTAAAATTTTTACTAAAGCTTGACTCGCTTTAAAAAATAAATAACACATACTAAAAATTATTAGTATGTGTTTATATTAACATATTTATTTTGCATTTTCAAGTATTCTTACAAAATTTCTATTTTATTTACTTTTAAAGCTCTTATTAAAAATTTAGTATAGATTCAATTTTTTGAATTATTATATTTGTATTAATTAATCCCTCATTAAATTTTTCTATTATTTTATTAGGAATTCCAAATGCAACAGCATATGCTAAATATTCATCCCATATAATTGTACTTTCAAGATCTCTTTCTTTCATTAAACTATAATCTATTATATATTTTTTTAATCCTTGGGCTTTTGCAAATTCCTTCTGACCAGTTTTGGTAAATACATGTAACTTTGTTCTTTTAAATATTATTATATTTAAAAGTAATATTATTACACTTAATATTAAAAAATATATATATTCATTTATTTGAAAGTTCATAATATAAATTTCATTATTTAATGCTTCTTTAGAAAGAATTGATATAAAAATTGTCCCAAAAATGATAGTTATTGGATTAAAAATTATAAAGCTTATAATATATGCAATTCTATTAAAACTTACAAATATTGCTATAATTATATTAATTATGCACATATATATTATATTAATATTTATTGGTAATCTTCCATAATTTAAAATTATAAAAATCATAGCTATACTATTAAGTATCATAGCTATACTTATTATCTTTAATATTCTTAAAATATATTCTCCTATACGACTATATAAATTATAATCAAATAACTTCTTCTCTATTTTTTTTCTAATGTCTTTAAATTTTGCAGAAATTCTTTTAGCTTTAATATTATCTTTTATAAAAATCTTTTTAATTTGGTCAAATGTTACTATTTCATTATCATCTTGAAATATTAGACCTAAAATTTCCTTTTCTAATTCTGTCAAATTATTATAGTTTAATAATTGTATTTTATCATTACCAATGTTTTTTAAATTTCCTTTGTGTATTAAATTTACCACACAAGACATTACAAGTTCTTTTGCACCTATTTTTTTATCTATTATGGATTCCGCTAATATTGGTTCAATTACTTCTGATGGGTTTCTTACATATTCGGTTTTTTTCTTTTCTCTTCTAGTTAAAATTAACACTATCACCAAAATTATAACCGATACTACATACATTATATATAATATTTTCCAATTTTCTTTCTGTACTGATATTTTAAATTCTTCATTTATTTTATCTGCACCTTTTATAACCCCTGTATCTATTAATAATGTAGATAGTCTTCTGTTCTTTATATTTTTTATATTGTATGTTGAATTTCCTAAATATTCTATTTTAGCATTTGGACTTAATTCAAATGTATTTGTTTCTTGTGGTAATATAATTTTTATATTTGTTTTTGAAAAACTTGCTCTTGGATTAAATGTTAATGTAGATATATTGGTATATTCATCTACTACATTTGCTGGATCATATTCATAATCAATTGTAAATTGATATATATTATCTTTTACTGCATCAAATTCTTCTATTTGTATATCTTTGCTACTTGAAATCCAAAATTGTTCATGTTTTAGTTTTTCATTGTTTAAATAAATTGTTAAATTTTTTATTTGTTTATAATTATCTATATTAAAAATTGAAGGAATAGCTATATAATAGCCTTGACTCATTTTTGGTTTGAATGTTATTAATTCTGATACTTTGATATTTTCATCATTATTAATTATAATAGTTGTATCATTTGATAAGTTAGTTGCTTTTGAAGTATATAACACACAAAAATATGGAATAAGACCTATTGCAATAACTGCTATTAATATTAATATCATTGTTCTTACAGATTTAAACATATTTCCTCCTTTTCTACTTTATTTTACCATATTTGGCAAGAAAACTCAAGGAAGAATTATTATTACTTTATTTAGTTATTTCTTTGGTTGAATCTATACTGTCTATAATTTCTTTGCATTCTTTCCAATTCGTTATTCTTACGCACTCATACTCAAGAGACATTTTATTTACTATTTCTCTCGTTTTATCAGTTGAGTCTAAATCTGCAACTATAATATCTTTTATATATTCTTCTTTTCCATACAAAAGTTTAAATAAGCATGATCTCAAAAAGCCTTCTATTCGTTCTTCTTGATTTTTTACTGCTATTATTATATATATTCCATCTGCCTTCATGTTTGTATATGTAACTATATTAATTATTTGTCTTACTAATTCAAATAAGCCATAAAGAGCAAATGTCCAAAGTAGTGAATTTATAATAAAATTCTCCATACCTATTTCCTCCTTATGGCTATTATATGCAATTTCTGCTTTTGTGCTACTAATAATATTTATTCAAAAGCTCATATATAACTATTGATATAGCTAAAGCCCTATAGGAAAGCTCTAGCTATGTTTTTAGCATGAAATAGTTATATATGAGCTTTAAATGCAATTTACTGTAGCTTAATTATTTTCTCCCAATGTAATTCTGGCTTTCCAAAATGTCCATAGTTTGTTGTTTTTGTAAATATTGGTTCACGTAAATTTAAATATTCTATAATTCCTTTTGGTGTTAAATCAAAATTTCTATTTATCATATTAATTATATCATCTTCTGGAATAGTATTTGTTCCAAATGTATCTACAAATATTGACATAGGTTGTTCCATTCCTATTGCATATGCTACTTGTATTTCACATTTTTTTGCATATCCATTTGCTACTATGTTTTTCGCAATATGACGCAACATATATGCTGCACTTCTATCTACTTTTGTAGCATCTTTTCCTGAAAATGCTCCTCCTCCATGGCGTGCATATCCACCATATGTATCTACAATTATTTTTCTGCCTGTTAATCCTGTATCTCCTAAAGGTCCTCCAATAACAAATCTACCTGTTGGATTTACATAGTATTTAGTTTGTTCATCTAAATATTTTGATGGTATTACTGCATTTATTACTTTTTCTTTTATATCAGTTATTAGTGCATCCATATCAATATCTGCATTATGTTGTGTAGATATTAGTATTGTGTCTATTCTTTTAACTTGTCCATCTTCATATTCTACTGTTACTTGTGTTTTTCCATCTGGTCTTAAATATGGTAATATTCCTGTTTTACGTACTTCTGTTAGTCTTTTTGCTAATTTATGTGCCATTGAAATTGCAAATGGCATATATTCTTCTGTTTCATCTGATGCAAACCCAAACATTATTCCCTGATCTCCTGCACCACCTATGTCTACACCTTGTGATATATCTGAACTTTGTTTTGTTATATTTATATCTATTTTACAAGTTCTATAATCTATATCTAGTTCTGCGTTATCATATCCTATTTCTTTTATTCTATTCCTTACTATTTGCTCTATATCTAGTTTTGCATTTGTTGTTATTTGACCTGCTATTGTTATTTGGTTTGCTGATGCAAATGTTTCTACTGCTACTCTTGAATATTTGTCTTGTTTTAATGCTTCATCTAATATTGTATCTGAAATGTAATCACATAGTTTGTCTGGGTGTCCCTCTGTTACACTTTCAGATGTAAAATAAAATTTTTTCATGTTTATTATTTCCTTTCTTTTTACTTTTAACAAAATAAAAAAACTCTAGCTTTTGCTAAGAGTTCTTTTTTATAATCATCACTCAAAGCTATTCGCTTTGTCGGTATTAGCACCTTGTCTATTGATAGGTTGCTGTGGGATCAACGAGCCGTTCTCTACTCCACTCTTGATAATTTATTCAATTAATTTTTATTAAACTAGTTGTAATATAGCAACTTCAGCTCCATCACCTTTACGTGGTCCAGCTTTAACTATTCTTGTATATCCTCCAACTCTACCTTCATATTTTGGAGCTATTTCGTTAAATAGTTTTGCTATTAAGTCTATATTATTTCCTTTTTCATCTTTTACTTTGTTTAATTTTGTCATCATTTTTCTTCTAGCATTTAGTCTTGATGGCATATCTTTTTGTCTACTTTCTGTTGTTTCTTCTTTTACAACTTTTAAGTATTCTTTACCATTTTTACTTTTTGCTATTTCAGTAACTTTGTTACCTTTAGAATCTAATTTTGCTTTAACTACTTTTACATCTACTGTTTCAAAGTTATCTTTTTCTTTTACTGCTAATGCAATCAAGCTATCAGCTATAGCTTTTACTTCTTTGGCTCTAGCTTCTGTTGTTTCAACTTTACCATTTAATATTAAATCTGTTGTTAAAGTTTTTAACATTGCAACTCTTATATCAGTAGTTCTACCTAATTTTCTATTTGTAGCCAATTTTTTCACCTTCCTCTACTCGTCTTCTTCTGCGAAACTTAGTCCTAATGAATGTAATTTTGCTGTTACTTCATCTAATGATTTCTTTCCTAAGTTTCTAACTTTCATCATATCACTTTCAGATTTATTTGTTAGATCTTCTACTGTAGCAATTCCTGCTCTCTTCAAGCAATTAAATGATCTTACAGATAATTCTAATTCTTCAATTGAAGTCTCTAAAACTTTTTCTTTCTTAGATTCTTCTTTTTCAATCATTACTTGTGTATTTCTTGTTGCTTCTGATAAATCTATGAATAATTCTAAATGTCCTGTCATAACTTTAGCTGCTAAGCTTAATGCTTCATGAGCTTTTAAGCTTCCGTCTGTCCAAACTTCTATAATTAGTTTATCATAGTCAACCATTTGCCCTACTCTAGTGTTTTTTACTTGATAATTTACTTTTTTAACTGGTGTATAAATTGAATCTATTGGAAGCACAGATATGTCTTGGTTTGGTTTTTTATTCTTCTCTGAAGGAGAATATCCTCTTCCCATATCTGCTGTCATTTCCATTATCAACTGTCCACCTTCTGATACAGTTGCTATATGTAAGTCAGGATTTAAAATTTCAACAGTTCCATCAGTATCGATGTCTGCTGCAGTAACTTCTCCCTCGCCTTTAAAGTTAATTCTCATAACTTTTTCTTCATTTTCAGTAAATTTTAGTCTAACATTTTTTAAGTTAACTATAATTTCTGGTACATCTTCTACAACATTTGGTATGCTAGAGAATTCATGTAATACTCCTTCTATCTTAACACTAGTTATTGCGCAACCAGTTAATGATGAAAGTAGGATTCTTCTTAAAGAATTACCTATTGTTACACCATATCCTCTTTCTAATGGCTCACATACAAATTTTGCATAATTATTTGTGTTATCAACCTCTAGACATTCAATATTTGGCTTTTCAAATTCTATCATTTCTACCTCCTAATATTTTACAAACTATTTAGAGTAAAGCTCTACTATTAAATGCTCTTCAACTGGAATATCAACATCTTCTCTAGATGCTAATCTTATTACTTTACCACTTAAAGTTTCGTTATTTAGTTCTAACCATGCTGGAATTGGTCTTGATGCATTTGCTTCTACATTTACTTTAATAGCTCCATTATCTTTTTTGTTTTCTCTTACTGTTATTACATCTCCTGCTTTAACTAAGTAAGATGGAATATCAACTTTCTTACCATTTACTTCAAATTGTCCATGGTTTACAAGTTGTCTTGCTTGTGCTCTTGAAGCTCCAAATCCTAATCTATATACAACATTATCTAGTCTGCTTTCTAATATTTGTAATAAGTTATCACCTGTAATTCCTTTTTTATTAGAAGCCATTTCGAAATATCCTCTAAATTGTTTTTCTCCAACTCCATAGTATGATTTTGTTTTTTGTTTTTCTCTTAATTGAGTTCCGTATTCAGAAAGTTTTGCTCTTTTTTGTCCATGTTGTCCTGGAGCATAGTTTCTTCTAGATATACTACATTTATCAGAATAACATCTTGAACCTTTTAAGAACAATTTTTGTCCTTCTCTACGGCAAATACGACATTGTTCGTCTGTATAACGTGCCATTTTTTATTTACACCTCTTTCATTTATTTACTATCTTGTTTATTTGCTTTATCGGGGACACATCTTCCCCTTAGTATTCCTGTACGGACAAGATATGTCCCGCGCAGGGTTTCTATTTTATTTTATACTCTTCTTCTTTTTGGTGGTCTACAACCATTGTGTGGGATTGGTGTTACGTCTTTAATACTGCTTAATTCTAAACCTGCAGATTGAAGTGCTCTTATTGCAGCTTCTCTTCCTGCTCCAGGTCCTTTAACATATACTTCAACAGTTTTTAATCCGTGTTCCATTGCTGCTTTTGCTGCTGTTTCAGCAACTTCTCCAGCTGCGAATGGTGTGCTTTTTCTTGACCCTTTGAATCCTAGTCCTCCAGCACTTCCCCATGATATTGTATTTCCGTTTGTATCTGTTATTGTAACTATTGTATTGTTAAAACTAGAATGAATATGTGCTTCACCTTTATCGATGTTTTTTCTATTTCTTCTAGCTACTGGTTTTTTCGCTACATTTTTGTTAGCCATTTTATTTATTTCCCTCCTTAATTAGAAGTTCGATGTATTTTAACATCTCTACTTATTATTTGCTTTTATTTATACAGCTTTTTTTGATTTGCTTACTAATTTTCTTGGACCTTTTCTTGTACGAGCATTAGTTTTAGTTCTTTGTCCTCTTACAGGAAGACTTCTTCTATGTCTTAATCCTCTATAGCATCCAATTTCTGTTAATCTCTTAATATTAAGAGCAACTTCCCTTCTTAAATCACCTTCAACTTTATATGATTCGTCAATAACTTTTCTTATGTTATTAACCTCATCATCAGTTAAGTCTTTTACTCTTGTATCTGGATTTACTCCAGCTTTTGCTAATATTTTGTTTGAGCTTGATACTCCTATACCATAAATATATGTTAGTCCTATTTCTACTCTTTTTTCTTTAGGTAAATCTACTCCTGCTATACGAGCCATGTTTTTTTGCACCTCCAAAATTTATTTTTTCTTTTTTGTTTTAGTGTTGTCCTAATTTTTCTTAAAGGTGAAATGCATCTAAATTAATAGATCTTTAAGTAAAATTTTAGACATATATATAAACACAAATTGATATGTAAACTTTTTATAAGTTTAACAGCCGCTACCTAATTTGTGTTATAAGCTTTAAGGTTACCCTTGTCTTTGTTTGTGTTTAGGGTTTTCACATATAACTCTAATTACACCTTTTCTTTTTATTACTTTACATTTGTCGCAAATTGGTTTTACTGATGGTCTTACTTTCATTATCTTCCCTCCTTTTATTTGTCAGGGGACACATCTTTACCTTATGTATGTCCACTTGGGATAAGATATGTCCCCTCCCCATGTGAACTAGTGATTACCTGTCCTCTAACTTTCATTGATATTATTTATTTGGGTTAATTAGTTTACTTTTTTATTTTGCTCTCCAAGTGATTCTTCCTCTTGTTAAATCATATGGTGATAATTCAACTTTAACTTTATCTCCAGGTAAAATTTTAATATAGTTCATCCTTAATTTTCCTGAAATATGTGCTAAAATTTGATGTCCATTTTCAAGTTCTACTTTAAAATTAGTATTTGGTAGTGTTTCTACTACTGTTCCTTCTACTTCTATAACATCTTCCTTTGACAAGTTTTTTACCTCCTTCTTAAAGAGCTTTTATTTTAGATTATTCTAAAATTTGACTATAATTTTCCAATTATAGTATTAACTCATATATTATATAATACTTTTATAGTAATGTCAATACTTCCGGCTCATTTTCTGTAATTAAAATTGTATTTTCATAATGTGCTGCTAAGCTTCCATCTTGGGTTACTATTGTCCATCCATCTTCTAATTCCCAAATATCAGGTTTTCCTTGTATTACCATTGGTTCTATTGCTAAAGTCATACCTGGTTCAAGTCTTATTCCTTTTCCTGCTTTTCCATAGTTTGGTATTCCTGGATCTTCATGCATATCTTTTCCAATTCCATGTCCTTGGAATTCTCTTACAACAGAATATCCTTGTGAACGGACATATTCTCCTATTGCATGAGATACATCTCCTAATCTATTTCCTTTTTTAGCATATTTTATTCCTTCAAAAAATGCTTGTTTTGTAACTTCTACTAGCATTTTTGCTTCTTTTGATACATTACCTACCATATATGTTCTTGCAGCATCTCCATTATATCCATTTTTTAATGCTACTAAATCTACACTTACTATGTCTCCATCTTTAATTACTCTCTTATTTGATGGAACTCCATGTATTACTTCATCATTTATGGATATGCATGTTGAAGCAGGATATGGAGGAACTCCACGAATTCCTGGATCATATCCTTTTTCTGCTGATTTTGCTCCATATTTTCTCATTGTTTCTTCTGCTATCCTGTCTATATCTGCTGTTGTCATTCCTGGTTTTATTGCTTCTTCTATAGCTTTATGTGTTAAAAATGTTACTCTGCAAGCCTCTCTCATTAGTTCTATTTCTTTTTTAGATTTTATTGTTACCATTGCCCTTCTTGCTTCCTTTCTAATTTGGCACAATTTATAATGTTTTTAAATGTTCTAATATATCTTTTGCAACATCTTCTCCCATTTTTCCCACTGTTTTGCTTACCACTGCTGTATATAAAATTCCTTCTTTTTCATAATAATCTACTAATGGACTTGTTGCTTTAAAATATTGATCTAATCTACTTTGTACTGTTTCTAAATTGTCATCTTTTCTTGTTATTAAATCACTTCCACATTTGTCGCATTTTCCTTCTACTTTTGGTGGATGTAATACAACATTGTATACTGCTTTACATTCTTGATTTGAACATACTCTTCTATTTACTATTCTTTCTATTATTTCTTCTTCTGGTGTTGTTAAATTTATTGTTATATCTAATTTTTTATTTTTTTCTGCTAATATTTCTTTTAATTTTTCTGCTTGTACTACTGTTCTTGGAAAACCATCTAATATTACTCCGTTTTTTGTGTCTGGTTGTTCTAATCTATCTTCTACGATTTTTACAGTTACTTCATCAGGTACTAGTTGTCCTTTTGATATGTAGCTTTCTGCTAATTTTCCCAACTCTGTTCCTTCTTTTATATTTTGTCTAAATATGTCTCCTGTTGATACTTGTGGTATCCCTAATTTTTCTGATAGTATACTTGCAATTGTTCCTTTACCTGTTCCAGGTGCTCCTAACATAATAATATTCATAATAATCTTCCTTTCTTTAGAAAAATTTTAGCCTCTAAAAAATTTAGAGGCATTTTCTCCCATTTTTTCAGTTATATTTTAGCTCATTTTTATGGGTTTGTCAATCATTTTTAGAATCTTATTAAAAAGAAAAATATTATTTTAATATTTTTTTTAATAGTGCTTCTTGTAACACCTGTGAAAAGTTTATTCCTATTTTTTCAGCTCTTGCATTTAACCAGTTAGGTATTGATAATGTCTTTTTTACTGATTTTTTATTTTGATATTGTTCTGTATATTGACTTATATCTAATAACAATAAGTTTTTAAATCCATTTTCACTTTCTAATTTGATGTCTTTCATATCACTTGGAGATGGTATTTCTTCATTATCTTCTATTGCTGTTAATATCCATCCTAATGCTGCATCTTGTGCCATTTCTAATGCTTCTTCTAATGTATCTCCTTGTGTACAGCATCCCAATAAATCCGGAATATCTACACTATAACCTCCATCATCTTCTTTATAAAAACATGCTGGATAAACTAATTTCATTTTTAACACCTATTACCTGTTCTATTTATTTGCGCTTGCTTATAAATAGATTCTAAGGTTCCTTTCTTTAATTCTTTATTATGTCTTGGAATTGTCACTTTTCCTGATTTAGTATTATGTTTATATTGATGATGAGAACCTATAGTTTTATATAAGTACCAACCATCTTTTTTTAGAATTTTTTCTATTTCTTTAAATGTCACTTTACCTCCTTATTATATCACGTATTATACGTACTGTAAATATTTTATAGAATTTTTTTAAAATTTGAAATAATATTTTTGAAATTAAATTTTTTATAAAAAAAGGGAAGTATTTCAGATAAAAACCATACTCCCCCTATTAAACTTTTTATTCTAAGAATCCTTTATAGTGTCTCATTACTAATTGAGATTCTAATTGTTGTACTGTTTCAAGTGCAACACCTACAACGATTAATATTGAAGTTCCACCAAAAGAAACATTCAAGCTTGTAAATCTTAATAACATTGGAAGTATTGCTATTATTGATAAGAATAAACCTCCAAATATAGTTAATTTTGTTATTATAGATGATAAATAATCTGTTGTTGGTTTTCCAGCTCTAATTCCTGGTATAAATCCACCATTTTTCTTAATATTATTTGATACTTCTGCTGGATTAAATGTAGCATAAGTATAGAAAAATGTGAATCCCATTATTAATAGTAAATATACTATTGCGTTTGCTAATGAATATCCCCATCCAACACTTGAAGATGATGTTGCAAGAGAAAATTTATATACTCCTGACCAAAATCCTGTTAATGTTGAAGGATCTTTTACAAACATTGATATTATCATTGCTGGAAATGTCATAAATGATGAAGCAAAGATTACTGGCATAACACCTGCCATTGCAAGTTTAAGTGGTATGTGTGTGCTTTGTGCTCCAACCATTTTTCTTCCTACAACTTTTTTAGAATATTGTACAGGTACTCTTCTTTCAGCTTGTTGTACAAATACAACACCTGCTACTAATAATAGTGCTCCTAATACAATTCCTATTGCAGTTATTAACCCTACTGTACTAAATCCAGATGATGTAAATATTAGATTCCATATAGTTGTTAGACCTGATGGTAATCCTGATATAATACCTATAAATATTATTATTGATATACCATTTCCTATTCCTTTACTTGTGATCTGTTCTCCTAACCACATAAGTAAAGCTGTTCCTGCAACTAATGATGCTACTATTAGACATCCTGTTAGCCATCCTGGATTAATAAATACTCCTGATTTTTGATAAGATAAATAGATACCTATAGCTTCTACAAAAGATAAAACTATTGTAATTATCTTTGTATATCTATTCATCACTCTTCTTCCTTCTTCTCCACCTTCTTTAGCCATTCTTTCTAATGAAGGTATTACCATAGCCAATAATTGAACAACAATTGATGCTGTTATATATGGGCTTATTGACATAGCAAATATTGAGAATCTTGAGAAAGCTCCTCCTGAAATTATGTCTATAAATCCTGAAATTCCATTTGTAGACATAGCTTCATTTAATACTATAGTATTTACACCTGGTACTGTAATATAGCATCCTAATCTAAATAATACTATTAGTACTAGAGTGTATAAAAGTCTTTTTCTTACATCCGGTGTTTTTAAAGCGTTTTTTATTGTTTTAAACAACTAAATCACCTCTGCCTTTCCGCCTAGGGCTTCAATTTTTTCCTTAGCAGTAGCAGTAAATCTGTTAGCTTTAACATTTAGTTTTTTCTCTAATTTTCCTGTTGCTAAAACTACTATTCCATCATTTATTTTTCCGATTATTCCTTCTTCTACTAAGCTTTCTGCTGTTACATCTGTTGATTTTGATTTATTTAACATTGTTAATGTTACTTCTGTATAGTTCTTAGCATGGATATTTGTAAATCCTCTTTTTGGTAATCTTCTATATAATGGTGTTTGACCACCTTCAAATCCTCTTCTAACTCCTCCACCAGATCTTGCTTTTTGTCCTTTATGACCTTTTCCTGATGTTTTTCCTGTTCCAGAACCAATACCACGTCCAACTCTTTTTCTGTCTTGTTTCTCAACAGCTGGTTTTAATTCTCCTAATTTCATTTTTTGCACCTCCTTGGTTAATGACATGGGATACACCTTTCCCTTCTGCATTTCCACTCAGATAAGATATGTTCCCTATCCTTATGAATTGGTGATTACCCTGCATTTAATTTTTTGTAAATTTAAACATTTGCTTACATTATTTCTTCTACTTTTTTATTTCTTTTTTTAGCTACTTGTTCAATAGTTCTCATACTTTTTAAACCTTCGATAGTTGCATATACAACATTTCTTGGATTGTTTGTTCCAATAACTTTTGTACGTATATCTTTATATCCTGCAAGTTCTAGTACTGGTCTTACACTTCCTCCTGCTATAAGTCCTGTACCAACAGCAGCTGGTTTTAACATAACTTTTGCACTACCAAATTGTCCTATAAATTCATGAGGTACTGTTGTTCCAACTATTGGAACTTCTACTAAATTCTTTTTAGCTTCTTGAATAGCTTTCTTTATAGCATCTGGTACTTCAGCAGCTTTACCATTTCCAATTCCTACATGTCCTGCACCATCTCCAACGATTACTACAGCACTGAATCTAAATGTTCTACCACCTTTTACAACCTTTGCTACTCTATTTATAGCTACTACTTTTTCTTTTAATTCTGGCATTTTATTTTCTTCCATTAGAATTCTAAGCCTCCTTCTCTTGCGGCTTCAGCTAATTCTTTTACAACTCCGTGATATATATATCCACTACGGTCATATACTACTGTTTTTATATTTTTGGCAGTAGCTCTTTTAGCTATTAAAGCTCCAACTTCTTTAGCTGCTTCTATATTAGATTTTTTTGTTTTCACTTCTTTATCTAATGTTGAAGCTGCAACTAATGTATTTCCTGCAACATCATCTATAATTTGTGCATATAAATTTGAATTGCTTCTGTATACACATAATCTTGGTCTTTCTGCTGTTCCAGATACTTTAGTTCTAACTCTAGCATGTCTTCTTGTTCTTTCTAATTTTCTATCTGTTTTACTAACCATTTTTAACTCCTTTCCGAATTATTTACCTGTTTTTCCTTCTTTACGTCTAATAACTTCTTCAGCATATTTAATACCTTTACCTCTATATACTTCAGGTGGTCTTTTTGTTCTGATATTAGCTGCTGTTTGACCAACTAATTCTTTGTCAATTCCTTTTACTATAATAGTATTTGGATTTGGAACATCAAATGAAATTCCTGCTGGTGCTTCGAATATTACTGGATGAGAATATCCTAATGTTAGATTTAAGTTGTTTCCTTGTTTTGCAACTCTGTAACCTACACCATTTATTTGTAATTCTCTTGTAAATTCTTTTTCAACACCATTTATCATATTATTTATTAAAGTTCTTGTTAAACCATGTAAGCTTCTATTTAAAGCCTCATCATTTGGTCTTGTAACTTTAATAGTATTATTTTCTAATGATACAGAAATATTTTTATGTATTTCTTTTTCTAATGAACCTTTAGGTCCTTTTACAGTTATTTTTTGTCCATCAATTTTTACTTCAACGCCTGCTGGTACTGTAATAGGTTTATTTCCTATTCTTGACATTTTGTTTTCCCTCCTTCTTGGACAAGGGACAGATTATTGTTTAGTCAACGCCCCTTATTTAATTTTCTATATTAATTACCATATATAAGCTAAAACTTCTCCACCAATTCCTGCTTCTCTTGCTTCTTTGTCTGTTTTTAGACCTTGTGATGTAGAAATTATTGCTATTCCTAAACCATTTAGTACTTTTGGTAATTCTTCTTTATTTGCATATACTCTTAATCCTGGTTTACTAATTCTTTTTATTCCATCAATAACTCTTGTTCCTTTTTCATCATATTTTAGAGTTATTCTTATGATTCCTTGATTTTCATTGCTTATTAATTCAAATGATTTGATATATCCTTCTTTAAATAAAATTTCAGCTATTGCTGTTTTCATTTTAGAAGCTGGTACATCTACTGTTTTATGTTTAGCACTGTTAGCATTTCTTATTCTTGTTAACATATCTGCTATTGGATCTGTAGTATTCACTTAACTTTCCTCCTTTTCTATCGGACAAGGGACACACCTTTACCTTTTGTCTGTCCACTCAGATAAGGTATGTCCCTTACCCATATGAACTAGTGATTTCCCCTTAATCACAATTTTTTATTTATAATTTTGCTCTTACCAACTTGCTTTTTTTACACCTGGAATTTCACCCTTGTGTGCTAATTCTCTGAAACATACACGGCAAATTCCATATTTTCTAATGTAAGCATGTGGTCTACCACAAATTTTGCATCTATTGTATACTCTTGTTTTGTATTTTTGTGGTCTAGCTTGTTTTACTTTCATAGATTTTTTAGCCATTATTTTTCTCCTCCTTAAATTATGCTTTGAAAGGCATTCCTAATAATCTTAATAGCTCTTTTGCCTCTTCGTCTGTTTCAGCAGTTGTTACAAATATGATATCCATACCTCTTAATTTATCTACTTTATCATATTCGATTTCTGGGAATATTAATTGTTCTTTAATACCCATAGAGTAGTTTCCTCTTCCATCGAAAGAATTTTCAGAAACACCTCTAAAATCTCTTACTCTTGGTAATGCTACATTGAATAGCTTGTAAGCAAAGTCATACATTTTATCTGATCTTAATGTTACTTTGCATCCAACGTTAGCTCCTTCTCTTAATTTAAATGCTGCAATTGATTTTTTTGCTTTTGTTATCATAGGTTTTTGACCTGTGATTTGTGTTAAATCATTTACTGCATTTTCTAATGATTTAGGATTTTCTTTAGTATCTCCTAAACCTATATTTATAACTATTTTTTCAAGTTTTGGAACTTGCATAGTTGATTTATATTGAAATTTTTTCATTAATGCTGGAATTACTTCTTTTACATATTGTTCTCTTAATTTTTCCATGTTTAGTTAATCCTCCTTTCTACTATTTGATTTTAGCTCCACATTTTTTACAAATACGAACTTTTTTATCTTCTTCTATTTTATATTCTACTCTAGTAGATTTTCCACATTTTGGACATACTACATTTACTTTTGAACTGTCTATAGCACATTCAACTGGAATTATTCCACCTTCTTCACCTTGTTTTCTAGGTTTGATGTGTTTTTTTCTAACATTTACACCTTTTACAACTACTTTTGAGTCTTTTGGTATAACTTCTAATACTTCTCCAGTTTTGCCTTTATCATTTCCAGCTAAAACTTGAACTGTATCTCCTTTTTTTATTCTCATTGAGTTTAACCTCCTTCTTTATTTTTATAGTACCTCTGGTGCTAATGATAATATTTTCATATAATCCTTTTCTCTTAATTCTCTTGCAACTGGGCCAAATATACGAGTTCCTTTTGGTGTTTTATCTTCTTTTATGATAACAGCTGCATTTTCGTCAAATTTTACATAAGATCCATCTGCTCTTCTTAATCCTTGTTTACTTCTTACGATAACAGCTTTAACAACGTCACCTTTTTTTACAACGCCACCTGGTGTTGCTGTTTTAACAGAGGCAACTATAACATCACCAATATTAGCTGTTTTCATAAATGATCCACCTAAACATCTGATACACATAATTTCTTTAGCTCCAGTGTTGTCAGCAACTTTTAATATTGTTTGTTGTTGTATCATGATCTATTTTCCTCCTTTTTCAAGAATCTCAACTACTCTCCATCTCTTGTCTTTAGAAAGTGGTCTTGTTTCCATTACTTTTACTTTATCTCCTATTTCACAGTTATTTTCTTCATCATGAGCTTTTAGTTTATATGTTCTTTTAACTGTTTTTCCATACATTTTATGGCTTACGCTTGTTTCTACTGAAACAACTACTGTTTTATCCATTTTGTCAGATGTAACAGTTCCAACCATAACTTTACGAAGATTTCTTTCCATAATAATCCTCCTTTTTAAGCTTTTTGTTCTGCGATCTTTCTTTCTGTTAATACAGTGTTTATTTTAGCTATATCTTTTTTAACCTCTTTAATTTTCATTGGGTTATCTAATCCGTTTGTAGCTAAACTAAATTTTAATTTAAATAATTCTGTTTTTAGTTCACCTAATTCTTTTTCTAATTCTGGTGAAGACATTT
>CAMEJH010000012.1 GCA_945919455.1 uncultured Clostridium sp.
CAAGAGTTGGAGCATCTGATGACTTAAGTATGGGACAAAGTACATTTATGGTAGAAATGATGGAGGTTGCAACCATACTAAAAGAAGCAACAGAAAATAGTTTGGTAATATTAGATGAAATTGGAAGAGGAACATCGACATATGATGGACTTTCAATCGCTTGGGCAGTCGCAGAATACATAGCAGATAAAGAAAAATGCGGAGCAAAAACATTATTTGCAACACACTACCATGAATTAATTGAACTTGCTGACAAAATTGAAGGCGTAAAAAACTATTCAATTGCAGTAAAAGAAAAAGGCGAAGACATAATCTTTTTAAGAAAAATAGTAGACGGTGGAACAGATGAAAGCTATGGAATACATGTAGCACGCTTAGCTGGAGTACCTAAAAATGTAACTCGGACGAGCAAATGAAATCTTAAGAAGCTTGGAAAGAAAAAGTATGCTAAGTGGCAAAAAACAAGAAAAAGAAAACAAAAAAGTTGTAGAAGGACAATTTGATATGTTCAACTATAAACTTGCAGAAATTGCTCATGAAATAGACAAAATAAATTTAAATGAGCTTACACCAATTGATGCTTTAAACACATTAGTTAAAATTAAAGAAAAAATGAAATGATGTCGATTTTTGTCGATGAAAAATTCTTGACAATGGTAATAACAAATAGTATAATAGGAACATAATTTGAGTAAATTGTGTTCCTACTATTTTTGTAGTGAAAGCATAATTTTTATATGCTAAAACACAATTAACACATTTGATACATTTTTAGAATTTCTAAATTTTTTAAATCAATTTATTATTTTATTATTTTTTATATCATATAAAGCAAAATTAAATCTAAAATAATCACAAATAAAAATTTTATCAAGGAGGTAAATCATGTATAGTAATGAAACAACAGAAATATTAAAGGCAATAAATACTTTAAGAGATGAAGTAAGAGAAAATAAAATGGAACTAAAAGAAGAAATGGCAAGAGATAGAGAAGAAAATAGAAGACGTTGGGAGGAGAACGATAGACGTTGGGAACAAAATGAGAAACGTTGGGAAGAAAACGAAAGAAGATGGGAACAAAATGAAAAACGTTGGGAAGAAAACGAAAGAAGATGGGAAGAAAATGATAGACGCTGGGAACAAAACGAGAAACGTTGGGAAGAAAACGAAAGAAGATGGAAAGAAAATGATAAACGTTGGGAAGTAAATGAAAAACGCTGGAAACAAAACGAGAAACGTTGGGAAGAAAACGAAAGAAGATGGAAAGAAAATGATAAACGTTGGGAAGTAAATGAAAAACGCTGGAAACAAAATACAAAAGATATATGCAATATATTATGGTCATTCCAAACATCAATAGAGGATGTACTAAAAAAACATGAAGAGAGAATTGAAGCATTAGAAAAAGTATGTTTATAAATTAAAAACTAAAAATGTAGCAAATGTATTCAAAAAGATAATGTTTAATTTTAACTAATTATATATTATCTTTTTTCTTATGGAAAAAATTGACCTCAAAAAAAGTTAATAAAAATATTGCAATTTTATTTTTATTTGGTATAATAGAACTGATATATTGTATAGGAGGAATTTTGAATGAAGAGAACTTTAGGAAATCTGGTAATAATAGCATATGTAATCGTTGCAATTACTGTTACATTATGCCTATTAAACTATAATGAATACAGTGTTACTGAATTTGGAAATAATACATTAATATTAATAACAGATAGTTCATTAGAACCAGATTATATGGATGGCGATTTAGTTGTAGCAAAAAAAGGAAATTTAAATAATATAGAAGTCGGTGAAAAAATATTCTTCTATAATGATAAAGATATAAAACTAGGAGAAGTGAAGCAAGTTAATAAATACGAAGGAGTAAGCACTACCTTTATTTTAGATGGAAATCATCAAGTTATAGAAGATGACATAATTGGAAGTGAAAAAAATGTAAAAGTATATAGTACAATTGGAAAAATCCTAAGCGTTTTAGAATCAAAATGGGGCTTTTTATTTTTAATAATATTTCCATCAGTACTAGCATTTTTGCATGAAATATTCCAGGTAGTAGTAGAATTAGGAAATAAAGATTAATACAAAGGAAACAAATATGAGAAAAATATGGATTTTATCAGCATTAATAATGCTATTAGTAACTTTATATCAAATAAACAGTACATATGCCAAATATTTTACACAAGCGAATGGAATTGTTGAAGAGACAATAGGAGCATGGATTGTAAAGGTAAACGATACTAATATAGCGACAGAATCTACTGTGGAAAATTTTACAATAAATGCATTAAAATACAATTCAAATGATTATGTATTAGAAGGAAAAATAGCACCAGGATTACTTGGCTATTTTGATATAACAATAGATGCAACAGAAGCGAGTGTTGCAGTGAGATATGATGTAACAATTGATTTTTCACAATTGAGTTTAAGTGATTCAATTAAATTTTCAAAATTAGTTAGTGTAGTAGATGAAGTTGAAAGCGAAACAGGTATAACAAAAACAGATATAAGTACTTACACTGGAGTTGTAAGTCTAGATGATATAACAGCAGGAAAAACAAATACATTGAGAGTATATTTAGAGTGGGAAAATGATGCATCAGGAGTAAACGATGAAGCTGATTCAACTTTAGGAACAACAAAAGATATACAAGTTTCTATCCCAGTACAAGTAAAAGCAAGTCAATATATTGGAGAGGAAATTGTAGAATATAATCCATAAAATAAGCAAAAGAAAGGAAAAACATGTATAAAGTATTTGAGAAAGTAGCACATATTATACTTAATGTAGTAATTGCAATTGTATTTTTAGTTGTATTGATTGTTGGATATAATTATATACAATTACAGATACTACATAAAGATTATACAAATTTCTTTGGATATACAGTATTTGAAGTTTCAACAGGAAGTATGGCAAAAACATTAAATATATATGATGTAATATTAGTAAAAATTACTAAGGAAGTTGAACAAGGAGATATTATAACATATAAATATGATGATGAATTAATAACACACAGAATAATGAAAATAGATGGAGATAAATTAATTACAAAAGGAGATGCTAACAATACTGAAGATAAAGCTATAACAAAAGATGACATAATAGGAAAAGTTATTTCAGTATACCCAAGAGTTGGGATTTGGACTAAAGTATTCACAGAACCAAATGTTTTAATCTCTGTATTTGTCACATTAGTTTTAATAGGATTAGCGATAACAAAAGAAGATAAAGAAGAGCAAAAGAATTAAAAGAGAGGAATAAAAATGAGTAGAAGGAGAAGAAAAAATAAAATATATAAAAAATTTATATTAATATTTGTTTTACTAGTAATTCTTTTACTCACAATAAAAGGAACACTAGCTAAGTATAGTTCATCTGGAAAATCATCTGCAAATGTAGACGTAGCTTTTTACTTAATAAAAGAGCAGGAATTATCACAAACAATAGCACTAGAAGAAATGATGCCAAGTGATGATGTGTATACATACACATTTTCTGTAGCAAATAATGATGGAACAGATCGAACAGAAACAGCCTTAAAATATACTATATCAATTAGAATGACAACAAATTTACCATTGACGTATGAATTATATATGAATGATGGAACAGAAAATTTATTTGCAGGATATACAACAGAACAGGATGAACATAATACATATTTTAAAACAATAACATCAACAGAAGAAACATTTGGATTTGAAACAAATGAACAGAATACATATAAATTACAAGTAAAATTTCCAAAGGAATATAATTCAGTTGAATATCAAGGAATTATAGAAGCTTTAGAAATTAAAGTTAAATCTGAGCAAATTATATAATTTTGATATTTACTATTTCGCAGTCAAAACATAGCTGGGGGCTTCCTATAGGTCTTGACTACTAAATAGTAATATACAAAATTTAAAAATAAGTTAGTAAATAGAAAATAAGAAAAAGGAAATGTTCAAATGACAAGGAGAAGAAGAAAAAAAAATAGTAATAGAATAATACTACTTTTAGTTGTTTTAGTAATACTAATATTTCTTGCTCCAACAATGACCAGCTTATCAAAGTATGTCTACAATGCAGTACATGATTATTATTTAGGAACAAAAGGTTTTTACTTTAATAGTGACAAGCTTACTAGTACTCATTCAGAATTCGAAATAGCAAATAACTGGTCAGGAGCTGAAACTTATACTATAACAGTAAACTTAAACAGTAAAAAAAATGACTTAGTATTTGCAGAAACAGATATAGATTATGAAATAAGTTTTACACATTCAGACAATATTGAATGTTCAATAAGTAAAACAGCAGGAACAATTAAGGGAAGTAGCAGTGGTGGGATAAATGAAGATTATTTTATTATAACCATAAATCCTGCAAATGGAACAGGACTAGCAAATGGAGTACAAACTTGGGTAGATATAGAAGTTAAATCTACATCGCCATATGTTGCAACATTAAGTGGAAAATTATATGTTGGAGTTGGTACAGAAGATATTACATATGAAATTATAGATGCTGTAAATAACCCATATATGGAAGTAAATATTACCAATTCATTAAATACAGGAGCAGATGTAACATTATTATTTGATCCGAATATAATTTTGCTAGATATGACAAGCTCATTTAGATTAAATGCAACAAGTATAGCAACTCAGCAAATAAATGGATTTGAATATGTAAATTCTGTAACTTCGTATGTTGGTTCACTGGAAACAACAACAGTAAAATTCTATAAAGTAGATCCATCACAAGATTATACATATCAAGCTGGTGACACAGGAACACCAGTAGTTACACTAACACACTAAAAATAATGGGGGTATAAAATGACATACAATATAATGGCAGAATATATAGATTATACAAAGAAATTTTTGCAAGAATTGTTGGAGGAATATTTTAAAGAACAATATGATAAAGAAATTGCAAAAGAATATATTGATACATATATTGATGCAAGATATAGTAATTATGGTGGTAATGAAAAACAAAGAGTTTTTTATCGTAGAATATATTCAGCATTACAAAAAAAGTCACAAGAATTAGAATATAATGCAGATGAAGAAAAACATAAAATTATCAAAAACATGTTAGAAACATTTCAATATATTTTTTACATTGATTTTGTTAGACCAATAAAAATAGAACTAAAAGAATTTATAAATCAAATGTATGAAAAAAGAATAGAAAAATTTGAAATGAAAAGAGATGGAGCTTTAAGAGATAATTTATACAAGATGATTAAAAATTTTAGAGAAGAAAAAGAAAAATATCTAAAAAGTTTTGAATCAGAAGATTTCGAACTTGTTATAACTAAATATCCTCTTATAAAAGATGTGTATAAAGTTAATTTAAAATACAATTTTAAATTGCCATATATTTTTAGTAGCCAAGCAATAGAAGATGTTTATAATGAAAATATAGTAAATGAAGACAAATTAATAATAGAATATTTAATGCTTACAGTATTTAATATAAAGATGATATTAGATGGTAAATTTAATACTCAATATTTAATAGATTTTCCAATGTCATTATTTGAAAAAACAAAAAAATTGGATCAAGCACTAAGAATAATAAATGACCCTATAATACAAGATAAAATAAAGATAAAAATAAAATATAGAGATTTTATAATACATCGAAATGAAATATATGAATTAATGAAAAGCGGATATAAATTTGCGGTAATAATTGATGATTCTTTTATAATAAGCAAAGAGCATATAAAGAAATTGGAAATTTTTGAGTTTGTAATATTAAGTAAGAAATTAGAATATTATGAAGAATTTAAAGAATATGCAGATCAATTAGAAAATTTAATAATAGATGAAGGATAGGTGTACAATGGATACATTTGTAAGATTTTTATACGAATTTATTAATCAAACAGTTTCAGGAATACTGTTAATATTTAAAGGTTTGTGGGATGGAATAAAACAAATATTTAATATTAAACAATATGTTGAAGTATTTAGAAACTATTATGCTGATTTTTCAGCACCAGAATGGGTAATGGCAGTATTATCAATAATATTTGTAATGGTATTTTTGGGACTAATAGTATTTTTGGTTCTATTTGTTGTTAGAAAATATACAAAATTAAGAAAACCAGTAATTGACCAAGAAGCATTATTAGATGAAGTTGCAACATTAAATAAGAAAGTAGCAACATTATCAAGAGAAAAAGATGAAATATTAGCAATGAAAGTATCACAACTAGGATTAAAACCATTTAAAACTGCGGAAGAAGAAGCAAAAGAAAATGCTGAAAATGGTGAAGAAGGAGAAGTTGTAGAAGGAGAAGGACAAAGATTTGCAAAACTAGCATTAATAGATATGGAATATGCAAATTACAAAGTACAAAATTATAACAACTCATTTGACTTGCCAGAATTTTGTTCACACTTTAGAAATTTTGCTGCATCAAAATTAAAATTATATTATAAAGAAAAAATGATGAGAATATTTATAGCAGGTATGGCATCTACTAAACTAGTTATATTACAAGGTATTTCTGGTACAGGTAAAACATCACTTGCATATGCTTGGGGAAAATTCTTAAAACATGACTCATGTGTAGCATCAGTTCAACCATCATGGAGAGATAGAACAGACCTTTTTGGATATTTCAACGAATTTACGAAAAAATTTAATGAAACAGATATATTAAAAGAAATGTACATAGCAAATTATACAGATGATATTTATACAATAATATTAGACGAGATGAACTTATCACGTGTTGAATATTATTTTGCAGAAATGTTATCAATTCTAGAAATGCCAAATAAAAAAGAATGGGTAATTGAAATAGTTCCAAATAGTTGGCCAACAGATCCTAAAAAATTAATGTTTGGTAAAATACAAGTTCCTGCTAATATGTGGTACATAGGTACAATCAATAACGACGACTCTACATTTGCTGTAACAGATAAGGTATACGATAGAGCAATGCCTATAGATATTAATGATAAAGGACAAGTATTTGTTCCAGAAGATAAAGATGCTTTAGATGTAAATTACTCATATTTAGATAGAATATTTTCAGAAGCAATGGAAACATATGCTATATCTAAAGATACATTAGATAAAATAGAAAAAATGGATGATTATGTAATATCACATTTCCGTATAGCATTTGGTAACCGTATTGTAGCGCATATGAAGAAATTTGTTCCAGTATATGTTGCATGTGGTGGAACAGAAATAGAAGGAGTAGACTATTTTATTGCTAAAAAGATTTTAAGAAAATTCGAACAATTGAATATGGCTTTAATTAAGGACGAAATAGATCCATATATTAAATTTTTAAATGATACTTTTGGAAAAGATTCAATGGCAGAATGTATTGAATACTTATTAAGATTGAAGAAATCTGCATAAAAAAACGTAATTTGGGGTCGGTTCTTAAATTGCGAAAAAACAGAACCGACCCCAAATTGTAAAAAAGGAGTTAATATGAAAGATTTAGGTGTAAGCGACTTAGTCGATCAAGTTGATGAGAGTAAATTAAATGATTTTGGTAATAATATGGATTCTAATATGAGGGTACAAACAGACTATGCAAGAGACAGTTTTGATGATCAATGGGTAGACTTATTTGAATTTACATTACCATACCTAGACAAGATTGTAAGAAACCCAAAAAGATTTATTACAACAGAAGAAGAAATTATAAAAATAGAATCAGCTAAAAAGATAGGTGTAGAAACAATTAAGCATTTATCTAAACATACAAATTTTATACAAGATGTCGATGAAGACACCGGAGATGTAATACCATCAAAATTATTGAATGTATTAAAAGAAGAAACATTTAATACATATGAAAATAGATTTATATATACATTAATTGCATATATGGAACAATTTATAAGATTAAAAAAAGATAGTACTAATAAAGACCCTAGATTGAAAGATAACAAAAAAATAGACTACACAAGTACAACAATGGTGGGAGAAGAAAAAGTAAGTGTAAATATTTCATTAAACACAACACTTGATACTTCATTAAATAAAGATCCTAATTATGATGAAAGAGTTAGAAAAATAGAAAATGACATTAAAGCATTAAAATATTCAGAAGTATATATAGCATTAGATAAAGAAGGAGTTGCTTTTGTAACAAACCCTATAAAAAAGACAAATGTAATATTAAAAAATGTAAACTTTCAATATGCAATGAAACTATGGGATTACATAAATCAACATATGGCTGACAAGGATAAAACAGAAAAGGAAAAGAAAGACTATCAAGATAAAGGACAATTAAAACAATTAATAGATGAAACTTTCTTGCTAGAATATTTAACAGTAAATTCAATTAATAATAAACGAAGCAATAAAGATATAGAAGAAGCAAAAGAAAAAACATTATCAAGAATGCTAGATAAGATAATAGATATGAATCCAGAATTAACTAAAAAACAATTACAAGAAAAACTTGGAGATCAATTTGAAAAGGCAAAAGAAACAAGGATGGCATCAAAGAAAGATATAGAAAAGATCTTCAGAAAATATATAGATAAGTATTTTGAAAAAATTAGCAAAGTTAGTTTTTAAAGGTGAATAAGATGAGTACAAAATTATTAAGAGGCATAATGTCAATTTTAAAATTTATTATAACAATAGTTGCTATAGCTATAGTTGCAATAATTTTAGTACAAAGATTTTCTAATAATAATATGTCAATTGCAGGATATAGAATATTTACAGTAGTTACTGAAAGTATGGTGCCTAAGTATGAAGTTGGAGATGTATTACTTGTAAAACATACAGATTTTTCAAAAATTCAAGTAGAAGATGATGTAACCTATATGGGAAAAGTGGGAAGCTTTGCAAATAAGATTGTAACACACCAAGTTATAGGAATAGAAAATGGTGAAAACGGAACATTAAATTTTCATACAAAAGGGATTGCAAATGATACAGAAGATCCAATAGTAAATGAATCACAAATTTATGGAGTAGTTCAAGCAAAACTAAAAATTATAACATATTTAAATGGTATAATAAATAATATGTATGGAATGTATTTTTTAATAATAATTCCGTTAGCTGTTATAATGTTTTCAGAGTTCAAATCATTTAGAGATGAAGACAATGAAGAAGATGATGATGATATTGATGAAGATGATACAAAAACAATAGATAAAAAAGCAAAAAAACGAAAAGAAAAAAGAGCTAAACGTAGAAGAAGATACGAATAGAAGAAGGGAGGTTGTAATGAAAAGAAAAAGAGAAGAAAGACGAAAAAGAAGAAGATTAAAATTGCGTACATTATTTATGCTTTCTTTAACTTTAATTTTTAATACATACGCCTGGTTTTTATACGTAACAACGGTTTCTACAAATATGCAAGTACATGTTGATGCATGGAGTGTAAACTTTGAAGTAGATAGCAATATAGTAGAAAAAGAATTTTTATTTGAGATAGATCAAGCATATCCAGGAATGACTGATGTGAATAAGACAGTAACAATAAATAACTCTGGAGAAAAAATTGCAACCTTAAGCTATAAAGTATCTATGGCAAGGATACTTAATAAAGTTTATATAGTAGAAGATGAATTAACTACAGAGGAAAAAGCTAATCTTACTGGTACTGAAATAAAAGTTACAAGTGATGAAATGATTAGAATGTTAAATGAAGATTTTCCGTTTAAAATTACAGTTACATGCAGTTCAGGTGAATTAGATATAGGAGCTGTTGCATCTGTTGGAATGCAATTTACATGGGCTTATGATTCTGGAAATGATGAACTTGATACTCAATATGGAGTTGATAGTTACAAATATTATCAAGACAATGCAGGACAGCCTGCAGTACAAGCAAAAATAAAAATTACAGCACAACAAAAAAATTAATAAAGAAAATAAAAAAACAACTTCTTATATATTAGGAAGTTGTTTTAATTTGTAATTTGTTCAAATTTTAAATTAACATCTAAAATAGCAGTACCACCAGTAATACCTAAAAGTGTATCTTCCTGAGAATCTAAACCATCATCAACCCAAGTAGTATAAACTCTAATAACGGTATTATCAACATCTGCAGCAATGTCGATAGAAAATGTAGTTGTTGAATCTTGAGAATTATCATCAGCAGGGGTTAAATCTACGATAGTAGTACCTCCATCAAGTGAATAACCTGAAACTATGAAATCCGTAGTCAAAGAACTGGCTTCATTTATTGAAGTAGTTACAGTTACAGTAAATGGAACTGTAACTTTTGAAGAATCAATATCTAAATCTAAATATCCCGTTGAGCCAGGAACAATAACTCCTGGTTTTGCATAATCATTACCAGGTAAAGTAAGAACTTCTGACATAACTTGACTTATATCAGAGTTTTCAATAATATCCTGATTATGAACTAAAATATTCCAATATGAAATTGTAATATTAGTATTTGCATTTAAATTTGTAACATATTTTGCATATGTAGTTTGAATCACAGAAAATGTAATTATAAACCAAACACAAGCAAGTAAAAGAAATGCTTTCTTTTTGGTATTTATACTTGTATTCATAATTCCTCCTATTTCCCTAAAAAAAGCATATCATAAAAGACAGAAAAATACAATTAAAAATCGAAATATTACAAAAATGTTAAAAAATGTAAAAAAACTGTAACATAAATGTAATAGTTTTGTAATTGTAATTTATATATATGTATGTTAAAATTTAAATAACAAAAAACGATATATTGTTTTTGCTCATTTAAAATAAAATAATGAATGGAGTAGGTAGAATGTAAATGTCAAAAAGAAGAATACGAAAGGCTGCTAGTCAAATAAGCGATAGAAACTCTAAGATAATATGGATAAGACGATTGCTTGTAATAATGGCGATTTTCTTGTTGATAATATATTTTATATTAAAAATAGTTTATGACACAGGAAGATTTACTATTATATTAGATAGAGCTGGAGATCCAATGAGTGGACTTATAATTTATAACAGCTTATCAGACAAAAAGGCACAACAAAAACTACAAGCAGAGCCAATTGATTTCTTTACAAACATAGCTGAAAGTTGGTTACCAGAAAATATTGGAGATGAAGCTGAGGGAAGTCATAATGGAACTAATTACATAGCATATACTTTTTATGTAGAAAACAGAAGTGACAATACAATGGACTATTGGTATGAAGTCGTATTAGATGATGTTATAAAAAATGTAGATGAAGCTCTAAGAGTTATGGTAATTTTAAATGGCGAAAAAACTATATATGCAAAACTAAACAGTACTACAAAAGAACCAGAGGAAGGTACAAAAGCATTTTATTCTGATGATAAAGTTGCAGTAGAATGCAGAAAGGATTTTGCATCAGGAGAAATAGATAAATGTACTGTTGTAATATGGATTGAAGGTAATGACCCAGAATGCCTTGATGATCTGATAGGGGGAGAAATCAAGATGCATATGAGCATTATAGAAGATCATATTACACAAGATAACAATGGAAAAGAAGGAGACGAAGAAAATGAGTAGAAGGAGTAGAAGAAGTAAAAGAAAATTAAATTCTTTATTTATGATGTTATTATTAACAGGAATGTTATTACTATCATCAACATATGCATGGTTCTCTGCTAACAAAGAGGTAGCTCTTGAAGGAATTAATGCAAAGGTTGTAGCTGCAGAAGGTCTACAAATTTCATTAGATGGTGAATCTTGGAGTTCAAAGATAACAATTAATGGAACAACATTGGCAGCAGCAACAAGTAATAAATATAGATGGCCAGATGCATTAGTGCCAGTATCAACAATAGGAGAAACTGCATCAGGAAATATGAATATGTTTTATGGAGATGTAAGTTCAGATGGTACATCATTATCAAATGCAGCAGCAGAAAATGATACATCTACAACAAAATATATAGTGTTTGATTTATATTTTAAAAATTCATCTTCACAACTAACTGATAAATTACAATTAAATAATGGTACATCAGTAGCAATAGCTTCAGATGGAAAAGCAGGAACAGGTCTAGAAAACTGTGTAAGATCTGCGGTAGTATTATACAGCAATAAAGCAGAAATGACAGCAGCAGGATCTGATATTAGGGCCATTGCAGCCGGAACACCAAATGTATGTATATGGGAACCTAATTATAATAAACACATAGCAGAGGTTGTAAAAAACGACCAAAGAATAAGTGCTGATAATACAGTATTTACAACATTAGGATTAAAATCAATTGGAGATGGAAATGTAACAGGAATAAATGCAGAGACAGCAGGTTCTAGTTCATTTATTGCTGAACAAAAAACATTAACAACAGATGCTACGGTAACAGGTGCAATAGATATGCTAGCTACAGACGGTTCTACTACATTAACACTACAACAAAATGCAGTTATGAAAGCAAGAGTATATATATGGTTAGAAGGACAAGATCCAGATTGTATTGATACAGCTTCTACTGGTAAATCTATTGATATAGTATTAGGATTTACAAAACCAGCTGTTCAAGCAGGTCCATAGTATCAAGAATATGTATAGAACAATTATCTTTTGTATAGAGCTACTACATTTAATGATGTGGTGGCTTTTATAAATTTTCAAAATTTAGAATTGACATTTTCAAAAATGTGTAGTATCATAATTATAGAAAAAAATATGCATAAGGCATCACCTCCTTTCAAGAAATACTCTCAAAAAATGAGGCTTAGATATTATATAATAGAAAGTAACATAATGCAACAAAAATCGTTCGACACAAATCGACAATCCTGTAAAAAATTGCCAAATAAATCAAAAAAAGAAAAATAAAAAAAATTAAAAAAACATATAGACATATATGTTTTTTTTGTATATAATGTAAACGATTATATAAGTATTGGAAAAGAAAATATATTAGTCTGATTAGGAAAGGGATGAAATGTTATGGACATGAGTGAAATAAATTTAAACAAGATAACAAATGATGAACTAATAGATGTATATAATAGAACAAAAGAGTATATTGATTTTTTAGATAATGAAATAAAATCAAATGAGGTGGAGAAAAAATAATGAGTAGTCCAATAGAAATATTAAATGAAAAAATTGATACAGACAAAGAAATATTATCTGTAATGCCTAAAAATACAAAGAAAAATACAGAACTATATATCAAAAAAGTAGAAGAAATAAAAGCAGATTATGAAAGATATCTAAATGATATAGTACTAGAAATAAAAAGAAGAGCAAACAAGATTAATAATATAAAAGAAAACCCAGAAATAAAAGAAGTAGAAGAAGAAATAAAAAAATTTGATGGGTTAGATTTACTTGGAGCAGGAAATACATCATATGAAAAAATGAAACTAGATGAATTACTATTTATATTGCGTAGATTCTATAAAAATAATTTAGAACAAGTAAATAACAATATATTAAGCTGTATAAGAAAATTCTCAGAAGTTGGGGTAGAATTAAAGCCAGAAGATTTTAATTATAGTCCTTTTGCTAGAAGATATATGAAAGTATTTTTTAAAGAATATAAAAAAGGTGATGTAAATTCACAAAAAATGAAAGATACTTTTGAAAAACTTTACTGGGAATGCTCAGATATAATTGTTCATATAGAATTAAATATAAGATATTTATATCTAAAACATGAAAAAGAAATAGATAAGCACTTTGCATCAGAAAATAAAGAAATTCTAAAAGACCTAGAAACATCAGATAGGGAATATTTAGAAAAATATAGAACATTAAGATCAAAACTAGATGATTTAAAAAGTTCTGACAAAAAACTTATGTTAGATAAATTTTTAAATAGAGAGTTAGATGCAAAAGATTATGATAAGGCATCTGTTGAAAAACAGCTTTCAAAGTTATTAGCTAATCCAATAGAAAATTACACAAAGACAGACATAAATGAAATTAGTGAAAATATAATAAAATTGTCAAAAACATTAGAAGAATATCAAAATTATCTTAAATATAAATTTGTATTTGATGATTTACTAAAAATTTATAATGAAAAAGAAAAGTACAAAAATGGCTATGAAAAACAGAAAAAAGATATACAAAAACTAGAAAGCAAATTAGTAAAAACAAATAAAAAATATGAAAAAACAGACAAACTAAAAGAAGTAATATTCTTTAAAAGAAATAGTGCAGAAAAATTAAAAACTTTGACAATAGACATAAATAATCAAATACTAGCAATAAAAGAATTATACAGAAAAATTGATGATGACAAAGTAAATGACAAAATTGCAACAATGCTAACAGACAATTCAACAATTTATGATGCATTATTTTTAGCTGGTTCATTCTATACATTTTTAGTAGAAGCTATTATTAAAGAATTTCCAGATATACTTGAAAAAGATATTAATGAAAATGTTCAACAAATTAGAAAATTTATAACAAGCCCATATATAACAATAATAAATAATGTTACATTAAAAGAAGATAAAGATATGGCTTTAATGATAAAAGATAAGTATAATTTATTTAATATAAATATAAGTAAATCTGATTTAGATGAATCTTCAATAGGATTATTAAGTAATACTGTAGAATCAATAGTAAACGCTTACAATCTAGAGAATAGTGGACTAAATTTAGAGGATGTAAAATATATATTGAAAGCTAATAAAATTTTAGAAGATATAAAAAACAATAAAGAATAACTGAAAGGTTAGATATGGAAGATTACTATAACGAAAAAATAGAAAAAAGACAAAAGAAAAATTTAATAAAAAGAATATTGGTAAAACTAATATATATATTAGTTTTACCAATAATAATTTGGAATTTAGCAATAATTATACAAACATTACAAAATCCAAATGAAACGCCAAGCGTATTTGGAATAAAAATTTTTTGCATAATATCAGGAAGCATGGAACCTAACATATCTATAAACGATCTTGTAATAATAAAAGAAGTGCCACAAAATGAAATAAATAGTAAAGACATTATATCATTTACTGTTAATGGAGAAACAATAACACATAGAATTGAAAATATTTCTACTGATGAAAGTGGAGATTTGGTTTATACAACAAAAGGGGATGCAAATAATATTGAAGATGCAGATACAATAAAATTTGAAGATATTGAAGGAAAATATATTGGTAAAATTCCTAAAATAGGTAAAATAATATTGGTTTTAAAAAGCAAAACAACTTTGGGAATAGTTTTATTAGTATTAATTTTATTATATATTTTTGAACAAAAATCTAATGAGAAAAAAATTAAAAGAAGTAATGAAAGGATTGAATATGATGAAAATAAAAAATAGCACTTAATGTGCTATTTTCTTTTACCTTTTCCTTTAGAAGGAGGTACATTATATACAATGTTAAAACATGAAAATTTATCTAATTCATTATCATCTAAACAATCAAGATAAATATCTAATTCTTTTAAATTTTTACATGCTGCAATAACTGCAGGGTTTAAATTTGATTGGAACATTAATTCGAAACCTAATTCAATAGCTTCTTTTAAATGTCCATGTTCTTTTTTCTTAATTAATTGATAAGCTTCTCTAAATCTTGATTTTATAGGATTTTTAAAGTTATCTGTAGGAATGATATATTCATTTTGAATAAGATCTTTTACAGAAGAATATTTCTTTTTGTTCTTTTTATACTGTCTTTCAACTTCTGATAATTTATAAGGAAGAATAACTTTATTATCTTCTTCTGAAATTATCAAAGTATCATTATCTTTCATTAAATCTATATCTTCTTCTTCATCATCTTCATCATCATATTCTTCTTCAACTTTAACAGGTTTTTTTGCTTTTTTCTTAGCTACAGGTTTTTCTTCTACAACATCATCTTCTTGAACTACTGGGGCTGGTGTAGCAGATACTTGAGGTTGAACTACAGGAGGCTGAACTGGAGCCTGTACAATAGGCGTTTGAACTTGAGGTTGAACTACTGGAGTTACAACTTGAGGTTCGCCAAAAACTTGATTTATTATAGGTTGGTTTGCAATAGTCTGTGCCTGTACTTCAGCTAATCTTTTTGGTAAAGGTTCATCTTCTGATGGACTAACAGAAACTGTTTTTGCATGTTTTGCTCTAGATTTTACTGTAACAGGTTCTTCTAATTCATCTGAGAAAGTAATCTCATTTTTTGTAACAGCAATACTTAAAGAAGTATTGTTTATACCAATTTCTATAAAATTTTTGTTGCGATCAATTCTTGAAACATTTATATAAGAAGGTACTTCAATAGGCATATTTGTTATTATAAAATATCCAGATGTTTCACGAGATATTAATAAAACATTTTCTGAATTTGAAATTTGAACGCCTACGGTTTTTAAGGTAAAGTTGAAATTATCATCTTCTATATAAACTGTTGCTACTTCTTCATCAAACATAACTTTATATGTGTCTTGAACAGTCGAAATTGCAAGAATATCATTATCTGATTTTGGAAAGAAACATAATAAGTCTGATGAGGCTTTGTCAGTAATTTCTTTAATGTTTCTTGAAATATTCTTTTTAGCTCTTGGCTTTTTTTCTGTTCCCATAATAGCTTGTTTTGCTTCATCTAATTTTGCTTTACTTTCTTTTGATGGTGCTATAGATTTATTAGAAATAGCTGATAGCTGTTCAAAAGAATTAATTGTTTTTTGTAATATTTCTCTAACAATATTTATGTTTTTTTCAACTTTTGTAAATAATTTATTGTATTGTTCAACATTGTCTTTTAAAGATGTTTTTTGAGTTAATATAATATCTAAAATATTATATAAATTTGTCAAATCTTGTGTATTAATTCCAATCTGAAGCAATGCTGTTTCTAAACTTGCTAATAACATATTTTTAAAAACTTCATCATTTGCAAAGGTTGTTGAGATTTCCTCAACATATGTATTAATGTAATTTTTTAAACTATTTTGAGAAAGTTGAAGTCCATCAATTAAAGCCATTTCCTTAGTTATAATAGCATCAAATTGATCAGAATTTTTTAGTTCTTCATCATAATTAATCATAAATTTACTCCTCTTAAAAAAATTTCATAATTCAAAATAGATTATAACATATTAAATATTAAATTCCAACAAAAAATATAAAAAAAATTATATTTTTTATTTCATATAAAATCTTAATATATTACTATTTCATAGCCAAAACATATCTGGGGCCTTCCTATAGGTCTTGGCTTTATTCCATAGTAATATATTAAGATTTTTTTAACGCAAATGTAACATAAATGTAATAAAACTGTAATACAAATGTAATATTAAATAGAGTAAAAATTGTAGAAAAAAAGTTGCTATTATGGTATAATTTTTGATAGATAGTAGAATTTTGTCACAAAGGCGAATGGAGGGAAAAATGAGTAGAAAACGCAGCATTTTACATTCAACAGAAAGACATAATAATAGGAATTACAAAAGAAGAATACGAAACTTGTTTTTTGAAATTGCATTTATAATAGTTTTAACATTTGTGGCAATAAAATTTATAAAAAAAGATGATCAAATGCCTAAAGTAAGTGGATTAACAGTAGAAGAACAAAAACAGATAATTGATGAAGAGATGAATCAAGAATCAAAAAATCAAGAAAGTGAAGAAAAAGAAATAAAAGCACCAAACGAAAATGGACAAGAGTTAAAAATTACTAAGGCAACCATAAAATATGATGAAAAATCAAATCAAACAATATTAAAATTAAACATTAAAAATTATTCAACTAAAACTGTAGATTCAACATTTAAAATTTCTTTAATTGATTATACTGAAAAAAAATTAGTAGAAACATATATTGATATAAATCGTTTAAATGCAAATTCTGAAACACGACTAAATACAGTATTAGATGGAGATTTACGAAATGTAGAAAAGATAGAAATAATAGATGAAAAATAATGGGAGGATAGTATGAAAAAAGCTATAAAAAACAAGGCCAGAATGTTAAAAAGAAGAATGTTTAATACAGCATTACTTTTAATATTTTCTGTTATAGCTATATCTACATATTATACAGCAAATTTTTCAAAAGCCAAAGATATAGTAGAAGTAAATGTAAATATATTAAATTCATTAGCAAATGATGAAAAAGAAGAGTATATTGTAAATGCACAAGAAGGTAGCGATGGAGATTCTTTTTATGTAAAATTACCTGAATATATAAATAATAAAAAGGTAATTAAATATTCATATTATCTAGGAGAATCAACTGTAGCAGAAAATAATCAGCAAGAGGAAACAAATACAGAACAGGAAACACCGCAAGAAGAAATTACAACAGAAAAGCAAGAAGAGCCAAATGTACAACAAGACGAAACACCAAGTGATGAAAGTAACAAAGCAGAAAACATAGCAGAAAGAGAACAAATAACAGAAAATGAAGTGACAACAGAAAATAATGCAACAGAACAACAAAAAGAAGAAATAGATATAAATGAAATTGGACCAAATGATGTATTACCAGAAAGCAAAATATATTTAACAACTTCAGAGGTAAAAAATAAAGAGCTAAAAATAATTGCACATTATGATACAAAACAAATAGGAGAAAAAACATATTATAATCAATTATTAATACAAAATGAAAATACAAGTAAAATAACAGTAACAGGTTATATGCCAGAAGGAGCAAAACTAAATATTAAACAAGTTGATATAAAAGAGGCACAAAAGACTATAAGAGAACAAACACAAAAACCAGTAATACTTACAGTAGCATATGATATAAAAATACAATCAGGAGAAACAATTTACGAACCATATGAAGTAGATGAAAGTGTAAATGTAAAAATAGAAAAAGAAGAACTACAAAACAAAGAGACAAATGTATGGCACATTAAAGAAGATAATCAAGTAGAAAAAATAGAAGATAAACAGAATATTGAAAATACAATAACATTTGAAACAGATGGATTTTCAGTATTTGGATTAGAAGATGTAGAAGCAACTGCTTTAGCTATAGATGGAATGGCGGACAGTGTTTTAACAATAGATGATGCCGAATCAGACAGATATTATTGGTTGGGACAAAATTATACAGATGACATATCAGGAAATAATAACAATAAATATTCAGATTCAAATTTAGCAAATGTGACAGTAAATTATTATGGATATGCAGATAATGAAGTAGATCCAGATATGATAGGATATGTATCATTAACAGAAAGATATAATGTTATAACATACAAAAAGACATGCCCAATTATAAATGGAAATGTATCAGTAGAATTAATTGATAATCCATTTATAGATAGACCAACAGGATATGGATTTGGAGGATGGACATCAACAGATGGAACAATAACAAAAGATGCTAATACAAATGTACAAACAATAACTGTAACAGGTTCAACAAATATAACACTAAATATATATACTAATTGGACCATTGCAACAGTTGTATATGTAAATCCAGTTACAGGAAATGATAATTTGAATGATGGACTTACACCTGATACACCATTTGGTTCATGGGAAGCAGGATATAAATATTTATATAATAATTCAAATAATAGAAATGATAGAGAAAATAATATTATAGTATTAACAGGAAATATAGATTCTTCAATAAATTATACTAGACCAGTAACTGGAACGAAACAAATATTAGCAGATATAACATATAGTTCTTCAACATCATTTACATCAGGTGGAACATATATATTAGCAACAGGAACAGGAGCTGGAGCAAATGCATTAAGTGCAAATGGAACTACAATAACAAATACAACATTATCTGCAACAGAAAAACCACCTGAAAGTGCGCAATGGATAATATCATCAAGTGGAAGTGGATATAAAATAAGAAATGCTGAATCAGGACAATATATATATTATTATTTTGGATTAGAAATGGGAAACAGTTCTCAAACAACATGGTCTTATAGTAATAGAAGATTCTCTTATCCAGGATTTAGAACTTATTATTTAAGATATAATAATGGAACATGGACAACAACAACTAGTTCAAGTCAAGCAACACAATTCTATTTTTTAACATATACTGCAGAAAATGAAAGAGAAGGAGATACAACAATAACAAAAGGAAACTTAGGTTCAAACTCTTACAATACATCAGGTACAAATGTTGCAGTAACAGTAACAAGTTTGTATGGACATACAGATTATAGAAGTCAAGCAACAATGGATTTAACAAAGAACAGTTATCAAGATATTTTGGCATATGCAGATTTACAGTTAGAATATATAAGTATAAAAGCAACAGGTTATAAAACAGCATGTTCTGGAGGAACATCAATAGATTCAGATTATCCTAGATTTTATGGAAGAGCCAATAATTTTAGAATTGGAAGAGGACTAAATCTAGTGGAGACAAGTACAGATGCAGCAGCAGCAGGTGCAATAAGTGGAGGATTTGATTCAGGAACAACTATTGGAAGTAATTCAAGTTCAGGAAGTAATAATGCATATAAATTGGTTGTAGAATCTGGAAAATATTGTACTTCGTTAGGTTGGAACCAATATGGTGTTACATCACATTATTATGGAACTGTATATTTTACACTTGGAAGTGACATAGATAGAGTAAAAGGTAATAATGATGATTTAAGTGTATATTATAGAACTACAATAAATGCAGGAGGAGGAAGAAACGGGAAATATAATATTAGAGACAAGTCATGTTTAATAAATGTTAAAAGTGGAAAATTTGGTGTAGATGGTTTTGAAGAGGAAAATGGCGATATTTATACTTCAGGAATATATATTGGTGGATATGGAACTAGTACAGGTACAAATACTCGTGACATAAGTGATAGATATATGATTGTAGAAGGTGGATTAATTGCTAATATAAACTGTGGATTAAAAATAGATAGTGGTCTAACCAGTGTTTTAACTAAACTATATGTAAAAGGTGGAGAAATGTATAACATTGTTGGTGGAGCTGGACGTTCAACAACATATGGTTCAAGAATACTTCAGATAACAGGAGGAAAAGTAAGATATAGTGTAAGTGGTGGTTCAAATGGATTTTCTGGTGATGATGGAGAAGGACAGATAACTGATTGTGATACACTAGTTTACGTTGGAGGAAATGCACAAATTGGTGATGAAACACTAGTAGGATATATAACAGATTCTGATACATCAAATGATAATAATGGAAAACTATATTTAGTAGAATCAGGTTGTGTTTTAGGAGCAGGAAATGGAAATAATCCAAATTATACATTAGGACAGGTAGATAATTCTCACATAATAATTGCAGATAATGCACATATATTAAATAGTGTATATGGTGGAGGAAACTATGGAGTAGTAGGAGCTAGAAACTCTACTTCAGCAAAAGCACAAATAGATATTATTGGAGGAACAGTGGACAGAAGTGTTTATGGAGGTTCAAATAATAGTAATATCTTTGGTTCAACAACAATAAATGTAAAAGGTGGACAAGTAAAAGGTGCAGTATATGGAGGTTCAAACACAACAGGAACAATATCAACAACTTCAACAATAAATGTAACAGGAGGAACATTAGGAGCAGATACCAATACAACAGATAATCCAGTATTATTTGGTGGTGGATATGGCCAGAATACAGTTATTACAGGAAATGCAACAGTAAATATAATACCAAATGAACAAAATATAAATATATATGGTAGTGGCTATGGAGGAAGTTCATTAGGAAAAATGAACTCAAATGTAACTGTAAATATTAAAGATATTCCAGCAGGTCAAGGAAATGCAACAGATGGAGATACTACAAGAACATTATCAATAACAGGATATGTATTTGCAGGAGGAAAAGGAAATAGCTCAACAGCAGCAACAATAGCAGGAGATGCAACAATAAATGTAGATGGAAGCAACTTACCAGACTGTAGTGTATTTGGAGGAAATGACATAAATGGTACAACCTCAGGAAACATTACAGTAAATGTAGGAAAAACATATGAATCAAAATTATATGCAGCATATGGAGGAGGAAACAAAGCAAATATAACCACATCAACACCAAATGTAAAAGTATATTTACTTGCATATGCAAATGTAACAAATGCATTTAATGGAGGTAGAGCTGCAGACTTACAATCATCAGGAAACTCAGATACATCAAGAGCAATTTACTTACAAGGTGGACATGCTGAAAATATATTTGGAGGTTCAGACTCATCAGGAACAGTTACAGCAAGCCATGTATATATTGAATCTGGAACAGCAACAAATGTATATGGTGGAAACAATATAGGTGGAACAACAAATACATCATATGTATATGTAACAGGAGGAACAGTAACAAATGCATATGGTGGAGGATATCAAGCTCTAACTACTGCAACAAATGTAAGTTTAACAGGAGGAACAGTAACAAATGGCTTTGGTGGAGGAAATGCAGCAAATGTAACAAATTCATCAATTACACTTGCAGGAAGTAATACTACAAATATATATGGTGGTTCAAATCAACAAGGAACAGTAACAAGTGCATATGTAGCAATAAACTCAGGAACAGTAACAAATGTATTTGGAGGAAATAATGCAGGTGGAAACACAGTAGAGGCAGAAGTTGTGGTAAATTCTACAGCTGAAAATGTCTATGGTGGAGGAAATGAAGCAATAACTTCAGGAAATACACTTGTAACATTAACAAATGCAAATATCACAGGAAGCGCATTTGGAGGAGGAAATGGTACAGCAGCAGTAGTAACAGGAAATAGTGTAATAAAAGTAGAAGAAACCACAAATATAGTAGGAGACCTATTTGGCGGAGGAAATGCAGCAGCAAATGGAACAACAGATTCACCATCAACTGTACAAGTATATATTACAGGAGGAACAATAGGTGGAGATGTATATGGAGCAGCAAATACATCAGTAGTAAATGGTGAAACTCAAGTAAAAATTGGAACAACAGCAGTAAATGATGCAAGTCTATCAAAGGCAAATATAAATATAGCAGGAACAGTATTTGGCGGAGGTAAATCAAACTCTGCAGGTTCAGAAGACTATGACTTCAATTTCGAGAGTGTTACAGGAGATGTACATATAGATATAAATGCAGATGGATATGACAATGGAACATATACATTTACAATAGGAAAAAGCATATTTGGATCAGGAAATGCTGCTAAAATAAGTGGAAATGGATATATAAATGTATCAAACTATGGAACAGCAGATAATTTGAAAAACAATGTATCCATCCAAAGAGCAACAGAAGTAACATTAGATAACTGTGGAATGTATTTAGAAGGAACAACAGATAGAACAAATGAAATTTCAACAGCAGTATATACATTCAACAGAATAAAGAATTTGATAGTAAAAAATAATACAACATTATTCTTAGAGAGTGGTGCAAACTTATTAGAAAAATTCACAAGCCAAGATGCATCAGGAAACAAAGCAACAGTAACAGTAACAGAAAATGGTGTAACAAGTAGCAATGTTGATAACAGAATATATTTACAACAAGGAAAGAACTTAATATTAAGAACAGAAGATGGAGCACATGGAGAAGTATCTGGAATGACATATGTAGGATTATATAAAGGAACAATAAACAGAGTAACAGGAATATATAGCCCTAGTTATTCAGATGGAGATACAATACCAGAAACAGAAGAAGAATTTGCAAGAAATTCATTTGTACAAGGTAAACATTATGAAAGTCATAATATAGAAGTAGACGGATTCTATACAAATTATGATGAAGATGGAATAATAAATGTAAAATATATAGTACCAACACCAGAAGTAGGAGCATATTATCAATGGGTAGTAGGAAAACCATCAGATGATATTTACTATGATAACATAGAATTAATAGCAACAAAGTATGCTACAACATCAACATATGTATTAGAGCTAACTGGATTAAACAAACCAAATATGACAGTAGAAGTTGTTGGATTTGATACATCAGATTTGAAAGACAATGTAGAATTAACAGATCAAAGCAATATACCAAATGTCGAAATGGATCCGGCAAAAGCAAATGGTAGATTTTCATTAACAATGACAGCAGGAAACACAGGATGGCAGACAAAAGGAACAACAGACTTTTATAGAACACCAGGAGAAGCTGTAGGAACATCAGGAGGAACATCTCAATATTTAAGTGAAAATGCAACAACAACACCAAGTTTCAGCTTATATATGGCAAGTTCTAAAAATATAAGTACAACAGAAAAGTTGGGAACAGTAACTATACAGTTACAAGCATCATATTATGACTCAGAAAAAGATGAAATAATTATTAGAAATGTTTATATTGTTCTAACCCTATCAACGAACAATACAATCAAATTAGCTAATGATTATTACGAAGGTGCAATAACACCAGGTAAAAAATATAGTATGTTCCCAACAACAAATACTAATATAACAAGTAACAGCTCATTATCAGCATATTACTCATTATATTTAGGAAATTACTCAACAGATGAAGACTATTATTATGATGCAGATTCAACAACAGGAATGGTAGGATATTATCATTGTTTAATATCAACTTGTGTATTGCCAGCTGGAACAAAAATTACAATGATAGATCGTTCAGGAACAACTGTAAAATATTACTATTATATAGTAACTGAAACAGATGAATCAAACGCAAAAAAAGAATTTAGATTTACAGAATTTACAGACATGGGAAGTACAAACGAAAAATACGATTCAGACTTATCATATTATAATAGAGACCTAGACATAGTTTTGGAAGAATATATATTCCAAGTCGACTTTGCAGACATAACATTAGCAAATTCTTTACAAGGACAAAAAATATTAGTTGAATTAAGAGATACTTGGGATAATACAATGAAACTTAATGTAAACACAGATCAGTACCCAATGATGTTTAACCTATATAGTGATAAAGAAGCTATAAAAGGTGTAGAAGCAACAGCTAATAAAACTTTTATCTATATGGGAGATAGCTTTAAAGTAGATTTAACAACAGAATATAAATATCAACAAGTAAATGCAGAAGATATATATGACACAACACATTTTGAGGATCAATTAGGAGTAAAAATAACAGTTTTAGAAGGTAGTACACCTCTAACAGCAAGCCAATTAACAGGTATTTATCTAGAACATGGAGGAAAGAGATACTTTGCAAGATATGATGGTTCATATAGACTAAAATTAGCAGATGCAGTTTCAAATATATTAACAGATATGATGTTCTATACAGAAAATGGAAATTTAGAGACTGCGACATATACATTAAAATTTGAAACGTTTGGATCAATAGATGGAGTATATTTCTCAAGTGCAATAGCAACAGACAGCATAAATATTCAAATAATCAATACAGATTATGGATTATCAGCAGAACTTGATGATAATTCAGTATTAATTAATAAAACAACAGGATTTACAAAAAATGATAACAATTTATTAGATTTTACAATTGGATATCAAGCTGAATTTGCAAATCCAAAAATACATGTATCTCTATATAGAAGAGATTATGGTAGTATATATAGCTCAACATATAATTTAGTTGACTTAAAAGAGTATGTAACAAATACGTTAACTACAACAACAGTTGCAAATGAATATTTAGTAACAGATAATCCTCAAGCTACTCAAAATTTTGTTTTGAACTTAAAAGAAAACTTGGTATCTGGTACATATAAAATAATATTCTCATTATATGATGGAGATAATTACATTGGAAATGTAGAAAAAATGATTATAATTAAATAAGATAATTTGGTGCCGGTTCCGTTTTTGCGCTTTTTCAAAATCGCAATTTGGTGCCGGTTCCTAAATTATATAAAAGGAGAAAAGAATGAAAAAATCAAATAAAGTATTAGTTATATTAATAGTACTAATAATATTATTGCTAGGTGTAGGAGGTACTGGTGCATATGCATATTTTGCAACAGACTTGCTAAAAAGTGATAAAGAATTATTTTTTAAATACTTATCACAATTAAATGATGAGGAAAATCCATTTATTGATTCAAATATAACAAAATTTAAAGAGAAAAAACAAGATAATGCTTTTACAAATCAAGGTTCTTTAACAGTAAATGCACAGTTTCCAAGTGGAAATGATGAAAATTTAGAAAAAATTTTAAATAAAGTTAATGAATTATCAATTAATTTTGAAGGAAATACAGACAAGAAAAATAAAAAAGTAGAACAAAATATAGAACTAGATTATGGAAATGATGTTAGTTTTCCAATAAACTATAGGCAAGTTGGAAACATTTATGGATTACAAACTAAATATGTTGGAAGTAAATATATAGCTATAGAAAACAATAATTTAAAAGATCTAGCAACTAAAATGGGAATGGATTCATCAGAAATTCCAGATAGAATAGAATTTGAACAAAAAGAAAATATTAAGTTTACTCCTGAAGAAATTGAACAATTAAAAGAAAAATATGGTGCAATACTAAAAGAAATTGCAAAAGAAAATTTTGCAAAAGAAGAAACGCAAGTAGGAACAAAATATATATTAACATTATCTGGTGAAGAATCTAAAAATTTATTAATTAGTATTTTACAAACTGTACAGCAAGATTCAATATTAACAAACAAGATTAATACACTTGCACAAGCAACAGGAGATACATTAAGCTCTAACGTTCAAAATGAAATTCAAGAAATAATAGATAAATTAAATGAAAAAGATTCTTCAGAAATGAAAGAATTAAAAATTTATATAGGACAAAGTAATAAAAAATTAAATCAAATTTTATTTGAATATGGTACAGATAAAGTAGAAGTAATTAAAAATAAAAGTAATGATACATTAAATTACATAATAAGTGCTCAAACAGTTTCTAATGATAAAAATCAGCTTGAAGATACGAGTACTACTGAAACATATTTAAAATTTAGTTGCACATATAATGGATTATCAACTTTAGAAAATATAAATGAGATTTATGAATGTACTGTAGGAGTAAATATTAATAATGAAAATCTTGAATATGTATATGAATTAAATAATAATATACAATTTATAGATTCAGTAAACATAGAGAATCTTAATGAAGACACAGCACTTATATTAAATGATTATGACAGTCAAACTATTAATAATTTATTAACTGCAATTAGTGAAAGATTAGTAAGTGTAAATCAAAAATTAATGCAGAAACTAGGTCTAGAAGAAAGTGAAAATCCACTAATATATTCAAACCCAATAACAGCGCTGGGAATTCAAATATATAATATGGCTAGTAACACAATTAACGACAGTATGAATCAAATTACTGATACAGAAAAACAAGCACATAATTCAATGTTTGAGAGATATCAAGGAGATCAATCAGGTTCTGCAGTAAATGCAATGCTAAACTCTACTTTAAATTATAATTTGGCTCAAACAGATGAAAATAAAAAAATTATAATAATATTAGATGAAAATGAAATTTTAGGAGTCAATGATACATCTGTATCAACAAAAGTAGATTCAGGAAAAAAATACTCAGTAGTAGCAAAATATGATGACTCAACAGAACTGATAACTGAAATGGATATAATATCTGAATAGGAAGGGAGAACAATGTTCTCTCTTTTTTATTGAAAAATAATTTGAACTTTTATGTAAATTGTGATAAAATAAGCTTATGTTAGTACTTTGAAAAAAAGATGACCTGTTAAGGTTATTTTATAGTTAAGCCAAGACAGCATCATTTTTCCTTTTGCTAACTTAATTTATAGAAGGCCCAGCTTGTTTTAGCAAAGATGATAAATATGCCAGTTTATCATCTGGGAACGAACATCACAAAAGTGAGTAGTAGGGAAAGGATTTATGGCAAATCAGCGAATATTTTTGGGCAGATCTACAGTAGAGATGGAATCAGTCGGAAACAGCATGTCTACCAAGTATTGCTATTGGCCCGAGGCTAGACTTTTGAAAATTTTCTGGAAGGGGCGGGAAATTTTCAGCGGCAATGCGAGACCTGGAGATGCATTTGTAGTAGGATGCTATGGAAGCACTCCTGAAGTTAGAAGTTTAGGTATTCCGGAAAAGAAGGAGATACTTCTTATGTGGCTACTTTCTTTTCCTAAAAAGAACAGAAATACCAATTTGAAGTCGTACGAAAAGATGCTCGAAGAGCAGCGCCGCAAGCTTAACTGGAGTGGCTATGAAGACTGGACTGTAAGTGGAGAAAACTATAGGCTGACAATTTGTAATAGACCTGATTATACCGGAGTGTATCATCTTGCGGCATATGTTGACAGGAAAATTACCAAAAAAGAAATAATCAAAATGCTAAATGATTTTGGAGGAGGTTTTTGTTGTCCAGTTGATTTTGCCCGAAGAATTCTCAAATTTAAAATTGGGCTTACAGACAAAGATCTGGCTCAAATTGAAGAACTGGCTTAACTGAAAAACGCAAGGCAAGTAACTACAAATGTAGTGCTTGTCTTGTGTTTTTTTATTTGTCGAAAACTTCTTTCAATTCGACAAAACTTCTTATATTTCACTCTTGGAAAAAATTGTAAATGGATATATAATACATTCATATTAGTTATGTATTTCTAAAAATTATAAATAGGAAAGGATGGTAATATGGAGAGTACTTATAAAAAAGAGGACAAGCAGTTGATCTTCAAAATAAATGAAGATATAGATGAATGCTGTGCACAAAAGATAAGGAGGAGATTAGATAATGAAATTGAAAGATATATGCCAAAAGAAATTTTATTTGATTTTAGTGATGTTTCTTTTATGGATAGTGCAGGAATAGGATTATTGATAGGAAGATACAAGTTAGCAAATATGTTAGGAGGGAAAGTAGAAGTAGCTAATTTAAATACATCGGTAAAAAAGATATTTGAAATGAGTGGAATTTTTAAAATAATACCAGAAGTAGAAACCGCAAAAACGGAACCGGCACCAATTTATGGAAAAAACGTAAAAAAAGGACCGGCACCAAATTGCAATTGCCAAAATCACTTAGAGGAGGTGTACCATGAATAAAACATATGACAATGAAATGAAAATAGAATTTTTAAGCAAATCAAATAATGAAGCCTTTGCAAGAATATCTGTAGCAGCATTTATAGCACAGTTAGATCCCACATTAGAAGAAATAGCAGATATAAAAACTGCTGTATCAGAAGCAGTTACAAATGCAATAATACATGGATATGAAGAAAAAATAGGAATAGTAAAATTAGTATGCAAAATAAAGAAAAATGAAGTATTAGTAGAAATATCAGATACAGGAAAAGGAATAGAAAATGTTGACATTGCAAAACAGCCTTTATACACAACAAAATCCAATTTAGAAAGATCAGGAATGGGATTTACAATAATGGAAAGTTTCATGGATGATGTACAAGTTGAGTCTGTACTAGGATTAGGAACAAAAGTAACAATGACTAAGAAAATAAAAAGTTATTGTGACAAAGAAGAAGAATTTGCGATGGCGACAAGGAGAGAGGAATAGTGTATGATAATGATTTAAAAATCATCGAAAAAGCTCAAAATGGTAGTAAAGAAGATATGACAAAACTTATAGAAGACAATAATGGACTTATTTGGAGCATTGTTCGAAGATTTGGTGGAAGAGGTTATGATATAGAAGATTTGTACCAAATTGGTAGTATTGGTTTTATAAAAGCCATACAAAGATTTGATACAAATTTTGAAGTACGATTATCAACATACGCAGTACCATACATATTAGGAGAAATAAAAAGATATATAAGAGATGACGGACCAATAAAAGTGAGTAGAAGCATAAAAGAATTAAATATAAAAATACTTGAATTGCAAAAAGAATATTTTAACAAATATGGAAAAGAAATAACTCTAGACGAAATTGCAAAAGAGTTTAGAACAACAAAAGAAGAAATAACAATGGCACTTGACTCTGCAAGACCAGTAGATTCAATAGAAGAAGCACAATACAGAGACAATAAAACAGATAAAACAATTAGTATATTAGAACAAATTTCAACAGGAAAAGATGAACAAACAGAAATAACAAATAAAATAGCTATAAAAAATATGATAGAGGAATTAAATGAAAAAGAAAAAGAAATAATAGTTCTTAGATATTATAGACAAAAAACTCAAATGCAGGTTTCTAAGATATTAGGAATAACGCAAGTTCAAGTCTCAAGAATAGAAAGAAAAGTCTTGGATAATATGAAAAGAAAACTTCTATATAGTTAGAAGACTTAGAAAGGAATATTAATGAAAAGAACTTTAGTATATGTTTTTGGCTTTATCATTTTATTTTTTGTCTTTCCAGCAGTTTGTACTATTACACCCAAAAAAGAACAAGAAACAGTAACTAATGAAGCAAACAATATTGAAGAACCAAAAGAGGAGACTGAAAAATATGAATATGATTATCAAAAATTTAAAACAATAAAATTATTACATACTGAAAGTTCTCAGGTAGAAGAACTTAATATTGACGAATACTTATATGGGGTAGTTTCAAGTGAAATGCCAGCAAGTTATGAAATAGAAGCACTAAAAGCTCAAGCAGTAGTTGCAAGAACATATACTATTTATCAAGCAATGAATAATCCAACAAAACATGAAAATGCAGATATATGTGATAATTATGCATGTTGTCAAGCATGGATTAGTAAAGAAGAAAGAATTTCAAAATGGGAACCAGAGGAAGCGGAAAGTAATTGGAATAAAATAGTTGAAGCAGTAGATTCTACTAGTGGAAAAATAATAACTTACAATGGTGCACCTATAAATGCATTTTTCCATGCTAATAGTGGAGGAGTAACAGAAAGTTCTTTAAATATATGGGGAGGAATAGATTATCCGTATTTAAAATCTGTTGAGACTGCCGGAGAAGAAGGCTATACACAATATAGTTCAGAGGCAATTTTTACAAAAGAAGAATTATTAGACAAGATAAAAGAAAAGTATCAAGATTGTGTTATTGATTATTCTCAAGAAAATAGTATTCAAATTTTAGAACATACAACTAGTGGAAGAGTGAAAACAATTAAATTTGGCAATAAAGAAATTGCGGGAACAGAAGCTAGAACTTTATTAGGGTTAAAATCAACAAATTTTACTTTTAAAATTGATGGAAATAATGTTATATTTTCAGTGGTTGGATATGGGCATGGTGTTGGAATGAGTCAAACAGGAGCTGACAGTTTGGCAAAATCTGGCTCAAACTATGAAGAAATAATAAAGCACTTTTATACAAATGTAGAAATAATTGAAGTAAATTCTCTTTAAATGAATAATCTTTGAAAAAAAGTAAATACTTGTATTAATAA
>CAMEJH010000013.1 GCA_945919455.1 uncultured Clostridium sp.
CTACTTTGTTTTAAAAATGTTGTATCTTTTCCATTTATTATTATATTTCCTGATGATGGTTCTTCTTCTTTCAATATTAACTTTATTAATGTTGATTTTCCACTTCCTGAAGTTCCTACTAAAAATGCAAATTCGCCTTTTTCTATTCTAAAACTTGCATTTTTTACAGCTTCTGTACCTGTTTCATATTTTTTACTTACATTCTTAAACTCTATCATTTTTACTTTCCTTTTCCCTTTAATCTTTTCATAATTTTATAAATTTTAATATATAACTATTGATTAGGTCAAAGAACTATAAGAAGACCCTAGCTATGTTTTTGACCATGAAATAGTTATATATTAAAATTTAGTAACTTATGATATATTATCACTATTTCATTCTCTTTTATCATATCAATAATGTCTTTTTTTTGCAATAGTTATAGGTGAATTTTTTTATATAAAAATGTCTTTTTTTCTTTCTTTCTATCGCTTATCTTCTTTTTTCTTCATTTTTCTTTTTTTGTAATTTTTTTGTGTCCTAAAAGGTATTTATTCATAATAAAAAACTGCACAAAAAAAGTTACTATTTTAGTAACTTTTTTTACCAATTTTTAATTGTTGTCGATAAAATCTTCTACAATTTTTATTATATTTCCAGTATTTTGTATATACTTTTTTGGTTGAAAGTCCTTTGCTTTTTTTATTGCATCTCCAAGTTCTGATACATCATGAATTCCTATTATATATCCCATTTCATTAAAAGAATCTATTATATCTAATTGGTGATCATTTACATGCTCATTGTATTTTTTAAGTCTTGGCACTGCAATTACTTTTTTTTCTTTTGTTATCGATGTTATTATAGATCCAACACCTCCATGAGTTATAACTAAATCAGCTTTGTCTATAAGTTTTTTTATTTCATCTGTTGGTATTTTATTATATAAAGTCATATCTTTTGATTCAAACTTTGTGTACCCCTTTTGAGCTACCACTTCTTCTTTTATATTTCCATTATCAATATTTTTTTGTACTTCTTCTAATAATCTATGGAAACTATTATTTTGGGTTCCTAATAATACTAATATCATTTAATATATTGCACCTCCATATACAGCTTTTGGATATAGTTTCAGCATATCTTCCCACTGTACAATAAATAAGTCTGCTATTGGATAAATTAATTTTCCTGTTACTGTTCTTCTGTTTCGGTTTGCAAACGTTTCTATAAATATTATTTTGCTTCCAAATATTTTTCCAAAATAGCACATTGGTCCAGCTGTATGTGTTCCTGTAGTAACTATATATTTAGGTCTTATTTTAAAATATAAAAATACTGTTTTAAAACATAAATATGTATATATAAATATATATTTAAATAGTTTCTGTCTTGTTCCATATGGTAAATATGATATTCTTTTTCCATATTTTTCTTTTAGGCTTTTTGTTGAGTCATCTTTTTCTGTTATTATATGGTAATCATATTTTTCAAATAATGGGCTTAATTGTTGTAATTCGTTTAAATGTCCACCCGTACTTGATATAAATAATACTTTCTTCTTTTTCATATCTAATCTTATGGCGATGCCACATTTCCTTTCTTCTGTTTCTACAAAAAATAGAAACACAATCTTCATTATGTTTCTATTATACTTCTGATTTTTGTTGATTGTCAAGAAATTTGCATTTAGATTTAAATAACCATAAACTTTTTTATTTTATACATTTACAATTTTAAACTTTTTTTCCAAATTTATTATTCTTTTTTTATTTTCTTGGTACATGTTGTCTACTGATGTTTCATATCTATCAAAAACCTTTAATACATCTTTATATCTTCTTTCAATTTTTTCATTGTTGTTATCTATTTTTGTTTCTATTTGTTTTAATTTTTTATCTATTTCATCAAAATGTTTGTCGCTTTCTTTCCAACGCCTTTCATTTTCATCCCAGCGTTTTTCGTTTTCCTTCCAGCGCTTTTCATTTTCATCCCAACGCTTTTCATTTTCATCCCAACGCTTTTCATTTTCATCCCAACGTTTTTCGTTTTCCTTCCAGCGTTTATCATTTGCGTCCCAACGCTTATCATTTGCATCCCATCTTGCCATCATTTCACTTTTAAATTCATGTAAATCTTCGCTTAAGTTATTTATTGCTCTCAGAATCTGCGTTACCTGTTCATTTTCCATATATAGTTCTCCTTTCATTTATAGTTATTATGTTGTTTATGGTTTTTATTAGATTTAAAATTTTTAATATGATTACAAACTTCTACTTTTAAAAATCTTAGAAAAAATAATTTGAATATGCATATATTTTACTATGATATTTTGATAATGTCAAGAAAAATATTTCGACAAAATATGACAAGGAAAAAGCACCACCTATTACGGGCAGTGCTTTTTTGACATATTGACTTTTTATAGAAAGCTTATTATCTATTTTGCATTTTGATTCTGTCAGCAATTATGATAATAAACTCTCCAGATGACGGAACATACTGTGGATCTTCCATTATGTATCCAAATACATCTTGCGCAAATTTGCTTTGTTTTTCTTTTTTAAAGCAAGATTTTATCGCATGGTCAATGGCTTTTTCTACACCTTTAGGAGTAGTATTGTTTGCATTTGCAATTTGAGGATAAATTCTTTTTGCAAGGTTTCCGCAAACAGAAGGATCTTTAATTGCCATTTTTATAGCTTCGCGCAAATATCCATATCCCTTCCCTAAGGGAGAAATTCCAATCCGCTGCAAATACCTTGTTATTTCCATTTCAGTTTTTTTGTTAACTATTTTTTTAGGTATAAGTCTTGTTTCATTCTCCTCTCCTTCAGAATATTCATCAAGAATATCATTAATGAGTTCATATGCATTCCAAAGATGTACTTGGAGTTCCTCCAATCTTTCTTTTTCCTTATCTGTCATATGTCTACCTCAACTTTCATATTTTTCAGAGTTTTCTGGATGTTTTTATTATATAACACTATTTACATAATGTCAATTATTTTACAAATCAAAAAACAACACTTTAAATAGTGTTGCTTTTTTAAATCAGTTCTTGTATATTTTAAGTTACGCTCTTGGGTGAGCTTTTTTATAAATGTTTTTTAATGTTTCATCTTGAAATTGCATATATATTTGCGTAGATAATATATCAGAATGCCCTAACATAGTTTGTATTGATTTTAAATCTGCACCATTTTGCAATAAATGTGTTGCAAATGAATGTCTTAATACATGTGGTGTTATATCTTTATCAATGTGTGCTTGTTCTTTATAGTATTTTATAATTTTCCAAAATCCTTGTCTAGTTAATCTTTGACCATTTACATTGACAAATAATGCTTTTTCGTCTTCATTTTTAATCATAACATTTCTTGCATTAAGCATATAATCTTTTAGTGCTTTTAATGACATATTTCCTATTGGAACTGTTCTTTCTTTTTTGCCATTTCTGCATGTTGCATAACCTTGTTCTAGGTTTATATCATCTATATTTAAAGATATTATTTCTGTTACTCTCATACCTGTTGCATATGCAAATTCTAGCATAGCTTTATCTCTTGTTCCTTTTAAATCTACATTTTTGGGTTGTTCCAATAATAAAGCTACTTCTTTTGATGTTAGTACATTAGGTACTCTTTTTTCTATTTTAGGTGATTGAATTCCTTCTGTAGGGTCTTCTTCAATTTTTTTATTTTTTGCTTCATACTGATAAAATGATCTTATTGAAGCTATTCCTCTAGATATTGTTGATGGTTTTTTACCTATTTCTTGCATATATTTTATATATGTTTTGATTTCTTCGTCTGTAATTTTACTGTAGTCTTCTCCTTGTTCTTCTATATATTTTTCAAATTGCTTTAAGTCTCTTTTATATGATTGAAGAGTATTATTTGATACCTTCTTGTCATTCTCTAAAAATCCAAAAAATAAGTTTAATTGTTCTTCCATTTTTTCCCCCACCTATGATTTTTTTTATTGTCTTTCAACCAGTAATTTTACATAACTGATATACTTCTATGTTATATCAAACTTTCTACAAAAAGTAAATAGATTTTACATATTTTTTAAAAATATTTTATAAGATTTACAATCATTCTATATGATATCTCTATTTTTATTATTGAGGATACAATTAAAACAACTAATACAATTAATGAAATTATACTATGTTTAAAAATTGATAATTTTATATTTTCTTTTCTTCTATCTTTTATAATCGAATTATATAGTTTTATACAACTTACTCCTAATATTGTTATTGCAGGAATAAATATTATATTTTGTAGAAAAATAGTTATCGCAATAAATATTAATCCCTTTATTTTGCCTAAAGCATACACACACGAAGCTATTGTATATCCTAAACAAAATCCTCTAAATAATATTATTCCAAAGACAATTGGTATTCCTATTATTGTTGTTCCAGCAAACCACAATAAAAATACTAATACAATATTGTTTTTAACATCTTCTTGTAATTCTCCTAAATAGTCACCATTTTGAAGATTTTTTGTTTCATCTATATATGTATGTATATATTTTTCTATATCCCCTTTTGCATCTGTTTGATTTACTAGCATTACTCCTAAGAATATGCCGACTAAAAATATTACAACTATTATTACATATGACTTTAAATTATTATGTATATCATCTCTAATAATTGTAAAAATTTCGTTTTTCTTCTTTCGCATCTTCTTTCTCCTTATTAAATAGACTTTATACATAATGTCTATTCAATAAAGATTTTTTTAGAACTATGATGCAGTTACTTTTCCATAGTTTCCTCCGCCTCCGGATTCTACCTTTATTTTTCCCTCTCTTGCATTTACTATATTTTTAGCTATTTTTTCTCCAACAATAGCTTCTATATCATCTTCTGATAGTTTATGTAAAATATTCATTTCTGTTTCAAAAGTATCTAATAATTTTTCTATTGTTTTTCCACCAATTCCTGGTATAAATGTTAGCGGTATTTGATATATGTATGGTGGTCTGTTTTTTGGGCTTTTTGTAGTTTCTTTATCTTTTATTAATTCTATTCTATCAAAAACTCCAAAAGTAACTTTGTCACTACCACAATTAGGACATATTTCTACTGGCTCTTTTGTTTCAATTGTACTATCACAACTATCACAATGAGTTCTGTGATATTTTCCAAGTTTTGGGTCTAATCCATAATTTGCAACTACTTTTCTACCATCTTCATTTTTTAGAGCTTTTACAACTTCTTTAAAGCTTATATCTTCAACTTGTAATTTATTATATTCTCTTGCTATTTTAGGTAAAGAATGAGCATCTGAATTTGTTACAAATGTTTTTTCTTCTAATTCTGATATCATATCTGCTAAAAAAGTGTCTGAGCTTAGTCCTAGCTCTACTGCAAATATTTTATCGTATTTTTCTTTAAATATAGTTTTTAATCTATCTGTACAGTTTCCATAATAACTTTTAAATGGTGTAAATATATGAGCTGGTATTAATATACCATTATATTTTTCAACAATATCTATAAGATCATATCCTGATATATCTGATCTTTGTGTGCTTAATGTTATATTATGAATATGTGTACTCATTTCTTGTGAGAATTCTTTTATATCTTCTAAATGTGGAAAAAAGCATACATTATGTGCTGCTCCACATTTTCCGTTTCTTCCTTTTTCTGAAGTTTCTACCTCACTTCCCAAAAGTATACATACTTTGTCTTTATATATAATTCCCCCATCTTCTAGTTCATATGCATCACCAGTTTTAAGGAATTTTTCTATATCTTCTATTACATAAGGTGAAGCACAATCTATTATTCCTACTATGTTTATTCCTTTTCTTTCTGCACATTCTTTTGCTATATTAGCAAAATTTAAGCTTCTTGCTGCAGTTATTTTTATTGGTTTTCCAGTTTCACTTCTTCCAATGTGAACATGTAAGTCTGCAAATACTTCGTACATTTTTTTCTCCTTCTATTGTTTTTTGTTAGCATGATTCAAGATTTTTTCTTCTGCTTCACTACTGAACATTGCTCTATTCTCTGTATTCTTGTTCATACTATCCACTCCAAGTAATTCTTCTATTTTAGGATCTACATTTAGTGTATAATCTGTTGCAATTTTCTTTACAAATTCAGGAATTGTTTTTGATTCTCTAATTAACTTTTGCAATCTTGCAAATACTCTAGTATTTACAGCTCCTTGAATTTCTATTTTTTCCATAGCTTCTACAAAACCCCTAAAAATCTCTAGGTATTTATTATATTCTGATTTTAAATTTCTATGTTCTAGCAAAACTAAAGCTTCATCTGGCGCAAATCCAACTCTTTCTGGTCTATCTATTAACATACCACCAAATTGATCTACTAGTTCAAGTATATCACTTTCTGGTTCTCTTTGTTTGATTTGACTATATCTATTTACGCCTTCACATATTTTACAAAATCTTTCGTCAAATCCAAGCTTTTTTAAATGTTCCGCACCTTCTATTGCATATGTTTTTAGTTTTCCTATTTTTTGCGCATCATCTACTTTTTTACAATTGCATAACAAACATGCTGTTAAAACTAAATTATGATCTACTTTTGCATTTGTGTATTTTAGAAACATTCTTGCTATTTCTGTTTTAAATATTATTGATTTATCAAAATTAATTCCTAGTTTAGGTGCTAAAAAATAAATAATTTCTATTTTTGATATTAAATCTTTTTCATTTAAAATATATTCAGCAAAGTCCTCCATTTTTTCTCACGTTCCTTTCTTGGTAGGGCAATCTCGTCCCAGGTGTTAATTAGTTCTGGGACTACTTTTTACATTTTACCCTAATTAAAGAATTTATTAAATTCTTCTTCATTTATTTTTTCTTTAGCTATTAGTTCTGTTGCAATTGCATGAAGTAATTCAATGTTTTGTTTTAGTATTTCTTGTGCATTTTGATATGCAGTATCAATTAATTTTTTTACTTCTTTTCCTATAGCGTCTTGCATATCATCACCAAACATTTGATATTCTAATTGTCCGTCATTATCTTTTAATGATATCGGACCTATTATATCACTCATTCCATAGACTGTTATCATATCTTTTGCAATTTTAGTTGCTACTTCTATATCATTACTTGCTCCTGTTGATATGTCATTCAGTATAAGCTTTTCTGCAGCCCTTCCTCCAAGTAATGCAATAAGTTTTTCTTCCATCTCTGTTTTAGATATATAGTATTTATCTTCATCAGATTTATACATTGTATATCCTCCAGCCATTCCTCTAGGTATAATTGATACTTCTTTGACTGCTGTTTGTGTTGGTAAAAATTGACTTACAATTGCATGTCCTGCTTCATGATATGCTGTTAATTTTTTATCTTTTTCTGAAATTTTTCTGCTTGTTTTTTCTAGTCCTACGGTCACTTTTTTTACAGCTTCGTCTATGTCTTCGTTTGTTATTGCATCATGTTCTTTTTTAGTTGCTATTATTGCTGCTTCATTTAATATATTTGCTAATTCTGCTCCTGTAAATCCTGCAGTATCTTCTGCTATATTATATAATGATACATCTTCTGCAATTTTTTTATCTTTTGCATGTATTTTCAATATTTCTTCTCTTCCTTTTAAGTCGGGAGCAGGTATTGTTACTTGCCTGTCAAATCTTCCAGGTCTTAGTAATGCTTTGTCTAACATTTCTGGTCTATTTGTTGCTGCTAATACTATTATTGTTTCTTCTGATGAGAAACCATCCATTTCAACTAGCAATTGATTTAATGTTTGATTATTTTCTGATTCTGCACCACTATTACTTGTTCTTCTAGATCCTATTGCATCTATCTCATCAATAAATACTATACAAGGAGCTAATTTTCTTGCTTTTTCAAATAATTTTCTTACCCTTGAAGCTCCAAGTCCTGCGAACATTTCTATAAATTCAGAACCACTCATTGATATAAATGGAACATCTGCTTCTCCAGCAATAGCCTTTGCTATTAGTGTTTTTCCTGTTCCTGGTTTTCCATAAAGTAAAACTCCTTTAGGGATTTTTGCCCCCATTTCTGTGAATCTTTTTGGTTTTTTAAGGAATTCTACAATTTCTCTTAATTCTTCTTTTTCTTCATCTAATCCTGCTATATCATCAAATGTTACTTTTGTTTTTCTTTCAGTATCATCATATACTTGTCCTTTTTCTCCAAGTCCTTGCATTTTAAATATCATTATAAATAATGCAAGCATTATTGCAGTTGGCAAGAATGATATTATATAAGATGGTATTTGTGATAATAAACTTGGTGTTTTTGTTTCTAGTTTTATATTATTATCTTCTAACACTTTTTGTTGTACAAGTTCTGTAAATACTTGTGTACTTGGCATTATTGTTGTCTTTTCTTTTTCTATATCTTTTAATTTTACTTTTAATGTTGTTGTTCCTACTGTCATTTCTATTTTTTCTACATTTCCCGCTTGAATTTCTTTTACAAGGTCTGTATATGCTAAAACATTTTCTTCAGAATTTTTTTCTTTTTGCTGTTTTAATATAAATAGTGCTGTTAAGACTATTAAAATTACTAGCATTATGCTTAATAAAATATCTATTATAATTCTTGACTTTTTAGGTTGTTTATTGTTGTCTTTTTTCATTATACATATCCCTTTCTTTATCTAGGCTTCTGAACCTTTTGGTTCTTCTCCATTATTATTGTCTTCTTCTTTTTCTTTTTTCTTCTCTTTTTTCTTATTTGGTTTATCTTCTTTTTTTTCTTTCTTTTTTTCCTCTTCTTGTTGCCTTATCTCTTCTTTAACTTTTATTTGCTCTTGTTTTATTTTCTCTACTTCTTCTTGTTTTTTCATAAAATCATCTTTTATTATAAATATTGTTGCAGCTAAATATATATATGCTATCGTTATATATGCAACTTGGAAATAACTTATAGTAAATTTAGTAAAGTAATTTATTACAACATAGATTATATTTAAAATCATTGGTAATGTTAAAGAATATACTGCCATGTTGTAGATTGCTAAAAATCTCATTTTTATTCTTGCTGTGATTGATGTTATCCATCCCAATACAGCTAATTGTAATGTATCTAATAATGCAACTAATAAATTCATTATTACCAAATATATTAAAAGTGATGCTCCATATCTCATATAATAATTATTCATTTTTTCACTTGTAATATATTGAATTAATTCTTGTTTATTAAATGATTCTATATTTTCTTGGGTGTAACTTGTAATAAAATCTTTGTATGTATAGTTTTGCCTATTTACATTATCATTTTCATCTTTACTTCTTAGAATTATTTGATCTTTAAAGAAAAATACCGTGTTTCCATTTATATTGTTTTCTTCTTCTGATTTGTTCTTATCTTCATCACTTTCAGCAAAAGGATTAATTACTATTCTATCTATTCCGCTGTATTCTACATTTTCTATTACCATTGGCTCATTAATTTCCATTGATAATATTCCTTCTGCATATGAAAACTCAGGAATATTTTCATCAATATATATAGCTAGTTTTCCAACTAATTTATTCATTTCTATTAGTGAACCTATAGTTATAAACACAGTTACAATTGCAACCATTATTGCTAAATATTTTATTGTATTACCTAGGCCTTCTGCAGCCATGTCTGGATATTTTTCAAATTTTGTTACTGAATACCATACCTTTTTAAAAAAGTTTATTTTTTGAGTTTTATTTTCTTCCATTTTATGATTTCCTCTCCTTAAATGTAGTCTCTAGTTATGCTACTATCTACTAGCATAGGACTTACTTCAAAAATTACTTCATCATTTATTTTTATATTTTTATCAGTTATATCTACTGTTACATGATACATCCCTAATCTTCCTAAAACTTTACATTTTTCGCCATTAATTTTTACATATAATTGTTGTTGTTTAAAGCAATTTTTTATATCTCTTACTACATATCTTAATTTGTCTATAGGTCTAAACATGTCCCTAGCAACTTGAACGTTAAATCCGTCTGCATATCCACAAGGTACTATTGCTACTTTTGTTTCTTTTTTGGTTGTATAAGAGTTTGAATATCCTATATTATATCCTGAAGGCAAGATTTTTATTTCTGATACATTAGATTTTAAATATCCTACTTTTTTTAGTCCCCATACATTTGGTATTGCTAATCTTCCGAGAAATGCCGAACCTATTCTTACAGCATTTAAATGCATATCTTTGAATCTTAAGAATGCTGAAGAATTACAAATATGCAACAATCCTGTTTCTATTTCATTCATTTTTAATACTTCTACACATTGCATAAATTTGTCAAATTGGTCTCTTGCTTCTTGCCCTTTTCCATAAAATGCAAGTGAAAAATGTGAAAATGTTCCTTCAATTTGTATGTTAGACCAACTTTTTATTTGTTCTACCATTTCTTCTCTTTTATCATATATAAATCCATATCTTCCAAATCCTGTATCTATTTTTATGTGTACTCTTGCTTTTTTGTTCAGTTTTTGTGTAATTTCTTCTACTGCATCTCCTGCTTCTTTTGATCCAATTGTTAGTATAATATTTTGATCTAAAAGCTTTTCAATATCACTTTTTACTGCTGTTGAGGACATCATTAAAATATCTTCTTTTATTCCACTTTCTCTAAGTCTTATTGCTTCTTCTACTGTTGCTACAGCCAAAAAGTCTATTCCATTATCTATTAAAAATTTAGAGTATTCTACTAAGCCTAATCCATAGCCATTTCCTTTTACTACTGCTATTATTTTTACTCTATTTCCGTTATCATCTTTGTCGTTTTGATTTATAATTTCTCTTATAATTTTTATATTATTTTTTAAGTTTTTTCTTTCTACAACTAGTGCTTTCATAATACTCCTTTTATATTTTATTTCATTTCAATTAATTATATATGACTATTTCGTAGTCGAAACATAGCTGGGGTCTTCCATTGGGTATCGACTTTACTCAATAGTAATATATAATTAATTGAAATATATATAAATTTATAAAATTTACTTGAATTTGGTTTTTAGCGCTCTAAGATTTCTGAATGTTTTCTCTGCAAATTTATACATTGAATATGTTAATGGTTTAAATGGTAAATAAACTTCACCAATAAATTCTGTAAATGTTGCTCCAAATCCTTTTTTGAATCTATATAGTCCATATTGTGGATGATTTTCGTCTACTACTCCTGATACTCCTCTAAAGTCATATATGTCATCTTTTCTCGCAATAGCCATTTTTATCATTTCCCATTGTAATAAATAGTTTGGCATTAAATTTCTATGTTCGTTACTACTTGCTCCATATAAATACCAAGTTTTATTTCCATACATTATTGGAATTACTCCTGATATAGGCTTGTCTTCGTAATATGCCATTAATAATTTCATATGTTTTGGTGCTAATTCATCATACATTTTTTCGAAATATGATAATGGTCTTATTATAAATCCATCTCTTGCTCCTGTTTCTACCATTATTTTATGAAATTCTTTTAAATCTTCTCTTGTTCCTTCCTTTACTACTACTCCTTTTTTGGTTGCTAAACGTACATTATATCTTGTTTTTGAATGAAATCCTGCAAATACTTCTTCTTCTGTTTTTCCTTTTGTATCTAGTCTAAACACATATCTTGGTTGTATTTCTTCTCTAAAGTTTTTTGCATCATCTTTTATTTTATATCCTAAATTTGTTACTACTTTTCTAAATTCTTCATCATTACTTTCTATGTCTGGCTCTGCATTATATACAATTGCATTGTATTTTTTTGCTAGTTCTTTTATTCCATCTGTTAGTTGTTTCATTACTGATATATCATGTATATCGCATGTTGGTCCTCTAGAAGAATACATAATATTTCCGAAAATTGGGATTTTTCTTATTAGTACGCTTACTGCTCCAATTATTGTTCCGTTTTCATCTTCTGCTAATACTACTTCATTTTTCCAATTTGATTTTACTTTTGCCCATTCTGGTGATTGTTGGAAGTTGCATCTTTCATGGTTTTCTAGGAATTCTTTATATGCTCGTTTGTCTTTTTCATCTGTTACAAATCTCATTTATATTATGCCCCCTAATTATTATTTACTTTTTGTCATTATTTTACACTAAATATATTTATTTTACAAGAGTTTTTGGAATTTTATTTTATTGCTATTGTTGTTTCGAGTTTTTGTTACAGCTAAAATAAATATGCATAAGTAAAAGAGTGGCATTATATTTTCCACTCTTTACTTATATAACTAATTTCCTGTATTTTCTAGTACTTGACCTGATGAAATATTTTCGCCTGCCCAATTATTTTCTAACGATGTTGTCCAATCAGATTCTGCACCTGTTGTTATTGCTATGTCACTCTCTGTGATGTTAGATTTTAGAGAAACTACGGGGCGAACCGAAAACCAGCCACCACGGACACGCCCAACCGAATGGAAAGCATTGCAGCCGGGGCCAGCGCTGCCGCCGCCAACAACGCCAGGTCCGAAAAAAGCAACGCTCAGAATACCCATTGACACCAGGAGAAGCCAGCCAGTAAGATTTTGCATAGTTTTTATCTGATGTTGTTCCATCAAATAGCACATTCCACAAAGTACTATTTTGATCTATTATACTAGAGTCCGTATAGTTATAAGAATATGCTGTACCTGTTACAGTATCTCCTACACTTTTTCGTTGTTCTGTTGTAACTCCTGCTTCATATAAATAATTTTCTGGTGCATAATCTCCACTTTTATATTTATACGTTTGGCCTAATACTCCCAATTGGTCTATATTAGTTTTGCTTGCATCATTTTTCTTATATACTACATTTTCTTCTTTTACTATTCCTAATGCTGTATTTATATCTTCTATTCTCATACTTCTTACATTGCTTGCATAACTATTAATATATATTTTGCATATTTTATCTAATATTTCTTCGCAATATTTATATGCATATGCTCCTTTTAAATGCAAATATATGTCATCACCATCTCTTTTTATTGGGCTTCCTGTTGTTATTACTAACTCTGTTTCTGTATCATTTAGTCCTACCACTCTCCATGTTGTATTATTATCCACTGTATATGTTTGTAATTCACTATATCCTGTTTTTGAAGTATCTACAGTTGCACTTGTTCCTTCTGTTGCTTTATAGTCTAAATAATCTCCTATATGCAAGTGTTCTTTATTTGTACACGTTTCATGTGTTAATGTACATCCATCTGCTTGTGCTTGTTTGAACATTTCCACTAATGTTTTTTTGTTTGTTCCACCACCAGAAACAGTCACCTCTTTTGCAACAGTATATGTAACATTATACTCCCTATTATAAATCTTTAAGTACACATCTATTTTCTTTGTATCTTCATTATAAGAAAAAGTACAAGCCTCTACATCTTTGCATATCTTAACCTTATTCCTGTATATTCCATTGCCTTGAAAAGTATATTGATTTTCGCTTTTAGAAAATATTATCAAATTTGGTTCCCAAAATTCTACTTCATTTCCTTCTATGTTTATTTCATCTGTAAAATAGCTATTAAATTTTGTATACTCTGCTGCGGCTGCTGTATTTGTTGTTACTTGATCCATATTTCTATAAAAATATGTTGATATTCTTCCTATAATTATTACTACAGCTGTTAGAGCTATTATATATATTAATACAGAAGTAATTGTTACTCCTCTTTCATTTTTTAAATTATTCTTTTTCATATGTTCGCTCCTTTATTAAAAATATACCAATAATTAATAAAAAAATCAATAGTTTAAATAATTTTATTTATTTAATCCTTCAACAATTTCAACAATATCATAAATATATTTGCCTATTATAGGCAAATTAAGTCTTACTAATTTTTGTAAAAAATATATAATAACAGCTGTAATAATTGTAACTCCAATGCCTATTCCAATCCCTCTAAAAATACCTGCAATAAAATTGCGTTTTGCTATTTCTTTTTTACTTCCTAATATATTCATTATTTCTTCTATATTACTTTTTTCTAAACTATATAATAACTTTTCTATATTATCGTTTAGTACTTTCTTCATTTTAAACATATAAAAACCATCCTAACTTTTATAATTAGAATGGTCAATTTTTCATTAATTTATTACATTTTCTATCATAGAATTTATTTTGTTATCTGTTTGTTCATTTGTATTTACTTCAGTTGAGTTATTTTCTTTTTCCTTCATCATTTTTTCCAATGAATCTATTAAATTTTGAAGTTCTTTTAAATCTGTTCCCATCATCTCCCAATCATTTCTTTGAGTAGATTCTGTTAGATTTTTCTTTGCTTTTATTATGGCCTCTAATATACCTTCTATGTCATCTGTATTATTTATTTCAATATTTACAGCTGATTGAGATAAAAGATTAGTAATTGCTTTACTTAAAGTATCACCAATTGCAACTTTTGTTCCTGAAGCTACTATTACCTTTTCCAATGTTGTAGGTGTATTTGGTTCATTTGTCATTGTTTGATAAATTGTTTCAACATACAACAATGTATTATTTATAGGTATTACTTTCATTTCTTTCGAAATTCTAGTTCCTGTAACATTTAGTGCAGATAATTCATTAGAAATTGTTTCGTCTTGTTCTATTTGATTATCTAACTGACTTGGTCCTACAATATTACTATCAGATGGATATTTATATATTCTTAATTTATTTTCAGTTCCACTGCATGTTCCTACTAAATATGATATAATATTAGATTTTCCATTTTGAGTATACATTTGCACTAAACTTAATTGAGCTTCATCATTATCTGGAGTTTTTAACATTGTATAATATGATTGTAATGTTGCTGTCTTTGTCTTTGATGTTGATGTTCCATAAGCTGGGAATGCCCATATATCACTATTTCTATATAAAACATCTTCTTTTACATTATGATATACCATCAACATTTTTGCTTGTATATTATATAAAAACTCTGGATATTTAAATTGTTCTTTTATATCTTTTGGTATTTCTTTTCCTGTATAATCAGAAAATATTGTTGGGTATAATTTTAAATATGCCATTATTATAGGATCTGTTCTATCTGTAATATAAAATGTCATTTCTCCATTATATGCATTTATTATTACTTTCACAGAATTTCTAATATAATTTATTTCTTGTTTTTCTCCATTATATTCAATTTCACTATATGTTGAATATGGATATTGATCAGAAACAGTGTATCCATCTAGTACCCAATAAATTTGTCCATCACTTACTACTGTATATGGATTTTCATCATATATTAAATATGGTAATACAGTTTTGGCTCTTTCAATAATATTTCTGTTTGTCAATATTTTACTATCATCTGTAACAGAATTTGACATCGCAAGCTTCATATCTTTTTTGTGTATAGCTAAAATTAATCTATCAAAAAATCCTACTTGAATTCCTGATTCTCCATTATAATTATATATATGTTCTATACCATCATTATCAGTATAATCATATTCTGTTTTGTTTTTAGTATTTGTAACAACTGTACTATTTGTTTCTACTCCATAATATATCCTTGGTTCTACAATTTCATAGATATTGTCATTGCCTTCAATATCCTTTTGCAAGTATTGTATATTTCCATCTTCTGCCACTTGTGTTGCAGATGCAACAATTTGTCCTATTCCATGTGTATATTCATATGTTTTATTATTATATGATATAGTTTGATTTTCCATTTCTCTAGGTGAAACATATACTAATTGTTCTTTTCCATCAATTTTATATTTAGCTAAAGCAGCATTTCTAAATGTATAGTATCCTGAACCTGTTTGAGTATCCTCTAGACTTTTTAATACTAAATTTTGATTTACTAATGTAATATTATTTATTACATCTGAATTCTCTTCTATTTCTTGTTCAGTTATTGTTCCAGAATATTCTATATTTGCTTCTTCTGCGTCTATTCCATAAGCATTTTTCGTAAAGTCAATATTTGCTTTTATATAATCTCTTTCTTTATCAAATTCATTTCTTTTAACAAATATAAAATCTGCTCCTACCATTACAATAAATAAGGTTACTAAATATATTGGTATTGATAATAATGTAAACATTATTTTCTTGTTTTGATTCTTTTTAAAATACTTTATAGCTAAACCTATTGCTATAATTATTACTAAGGCTAACCCTATATATCCCCATAATTCTATTGTAGATTCTATAAAGCCTGCTCCTGTTAATACAATTCCATTACTTAATGTTAAAAATTTTCCTAACACTATATCTTGTACATTTAATACTGTTAATACTGCTATTCCTACTGCTAAAGCAAAAGCATTTCTTAATAAATTTTTTATCAATTTACTATTGCGTAATAATGTTCTATCAACAGCATCAAAGCATAAATTAAATACCAAAATATAATATCCTGCCATATAGATACTTATTCCTATAATTATTTTTACAATATCATTTATTATTGCTTCTATTAATGGTTTTATAAACATATAGTAAGAAATATCTAAATTAAATATTATATCTGCCTTTTCAAATGATACATTACTTGCAAATAGCAATACTTTTTCTAGCAGTTGATTTGATAGTATAACACTTACAATAGCAGCTATAATTAATGTTATAGATTTATTAGGAAGTTTTGGCATCTCCTTTTTTTCTTGCTCAAAAAATGGTTTTAATCCCTTTTTTATTCCTAAATTAGTAAGATATATAATTATACTAATAATTATAAAACTAACTGCCATTATTAAGTATTTATATTTTATATTAGTAAAAAATACTTCTACATATTGTTCTCCTAATTCTGAATATTCTAAATATTGTCCTCTAAGTGATATATATGTTACAAGTAAATATATTGCAATAAATGCTATTACAAGTATTGGCTTTATTTTATTACTTATTTTTATTTTCATTTTCTTCTCCATATCTGTCTGAAATCTTAATATATAACTATTGAATTAAGCCGACCCCGGATTGTTACGCCCTAGCTATGTTTCGGCTATGAAATAGTTATATATTAGATTTCAGACTATTATATAACTAACTATATAATAGCTTTTGCGAAATCTTTCGAGTTGAATATTTCCATATCATCAATTTGCTCTCCAACTCCAATAAACTTTATTGGTATTTTATTTTCTTCCACAATGCCTACAACGGCTCCACCTTTTGCAGTTCCATCTAATTTTGTCAGTATTATTCCTGTTATATCAGCTTGTTCTTTAAATGCTTTAACTTGTGATATTGCATTTTGACCTGTTCCTGCATCAATTACTAATAATACTTCTTTAGAAGCTTCTGGCATTTCTTTATTTATTACTTTTTGTATTTTGTTTAATTCATCCATTAAATATTTTTTATTGTGTAGCCTTCCTGCAGTGTCACAAATTAATACATCTGCTCCTAGTTCTCTAGTTTTAGCTATTGCATCATATACTACTGATGCTGGATCGATTCCTTCTGCTCTTTTTACTATCTCAGCTCCTGCTCTTTGTGCCCATATTTCTAATTGTTCTACTGCTGCTGCTCTAAAAGTGTCTGCTGCTGCAACAACAACTTTTTTTCCATCTCTTGCAAGTCTAGCAGCCATTTTTCCTATTGATGTAGTTTTGCCAACTCCATTTACTCCTATTACTAAAATTACTGATGGTTTTGTTTCTAATTTTAAACTATTATCAGATATCTCTAATATTTTTTGTATTTCTTCTCGTAATGCTTCTTTTACTTGTTCCTCATCTTCTATTTTCTCTTTTTTTATTTTTTCTCTTAAATTAGAGATTATTTTTGTAGAAGTTTCTATTCCTATATCTGACATTATAAGTGCTTCTTCTAATTCTTCAAGAAAATCTTCATCAACTTTTCTAAAATTACTAAATACATCATTTATTTTTTCATTTATTGAATCTTTTGTTTTTGTTAGTCCTTGTTTTAATTTATCAAAAAATCCCATATTTTCCTTCTTTCTTCCTATTAAAGGATGTGTTATGTTAATATTTTAGCATCTTTTCTATCAAAAAGCAATTATATGCACTAAATATTTAAATATTTTCAGACACAATAAAAGAGTCCTTTTACTAAAAGACTCCATTATCTTTTTAATTTACTTCTTTCCAGAACCAGTCTAAACTGTCATCAATGCTTTTTTTATTTAATTTCTTAGCCTCAATATCGTCTACCCATAAATAAGATAAGAAAGATATAAATATAAAAGCAAAGTCTAGAATTATACACCATGTTAATGTTGAAGACATATCACTATACTCTGCTGATAATGTCATTAATTGTATTACATGTGTTACTAATAAAGCTAAAAATGCAAATAAAGGTATTGCAGTTATATAACTTTTCTTTAACTCATAACTTAAAAATATTAATAGTACTGTAACTAGTAATAATAACAATAATGTAACAACATTTGTTATATCTAATATAAACATGTTTATTCCTCCTTTGTTTTTCTACCACGTATTTCTCCTTATGTATAATATAATATTAACACTAATTTTTTTTTTTATCAAGTACTATTTACAATTTTTTTCGATTAAATTTGCAATTTTTCTTGCTTTTTCTTCTATTTCATTTTTATTTTTCCCCTCTATCATTACTCTAACAAGAGGTTCAGTCCCTGATGGTCTTATTAGAACTCTTCCATTTCCAGAAAATTCTTTTTCTAATTCTGCTATTGCATTTTTTATTTCTGGATTTTTTTCATAATCATTCTTTTTATCAGATGATACTTTTGCATTTATTAATACTTGTGGATATTTTTGTACTAGATTTCCTAATTGTGATGCTGTTTTTCCACTTTCTAGCATTGCTTGTATTAGCATCAATGATGTTAATATTCCATCTCCTGTTGGATTATAATCTAATAAGATTACATGCCCTGATTGTTCTCCTCCAAGATTATAACCATTTTTAAGCATTTCTTCTAATACATATCTGTCTCCAACTTTTGTTTGCAATAATTTCATATTATTTTTTTCTGCATATTTGTTTAATCCTAAATTACTCATAACTGTTGCAACTATTGTATCTTTTGCTAACTTTCCTTTAGACTTCAAGTAATTTGATATTATTGCTAGCAATTTATCTCCATCTATTTCTTCACCATTTTCATCAATAGCTAAGCATCTATCTCCATCACCATCATATGCAATTCCTAAACTCATTTTATTTTTTATAACATATTCTTTTAACATATCTAGATGCGTTGAGCCACAATTATGGTTTATATTTATTCCATCTGGATTATTGTTTATTATTACATGATTTATTCCAAGTGTACTAAATACTTTATCTGCAACTTCGTATGTAGCACCATTTGCAGTATCAATTACTACTTTGAAATTAGGATTATTATATTTTTCTATGTTATCATCAAAATTCTTTCTAAAGAAATATACATACTCATCTAGTAAATCTGTTCTTATTTCTGATACTCCTATTTTTTCTTTTACAGCTGATAGTTCGTCTAGTTTACCTGAATCCATTACTTCTTCTATTTCTTCTTCAATTTCGTCTGAAATTTTCATTCCTTTATTACTAAAGTATTTTATTCCATTGAATTCATATGTATTGTGCGATGCTGATATTACTACACTTGCATCAGCTTGTAATTTTCTTGTTAAATAAGCTACTGCTGGCGTTGGCATAACTCCTAATAGTTTTACATTTGCCCCATAGCTTAAAAATCCAGCTACCATCGCGCTTTCAATTAATGTTCCTGAAAGTCTAGTATCTCTTCCAATTAATATTGTTGGTGCTTTATCTGTATGTTTTGATAGTACATAAGCTCCAGCTTTTGCAACCCTATATACTAATTCTGGTGATAATTCTGTGTTCGCGATTCTACGGATTCCATCTGTTCCAAAATATTTTCTCATTTTTATACCTTCTTTCCATTTGTTTTTTTGCTAATCTTCGATTTTGTTTAATAAGTTATAATATTCTGTCATTTTGTTTACATTGTTAAATTGAATTTTATCATCTTTAATTGACCAATACTTGTCGTTTTCTTTCAAAAAGTCTTCTATTTTTCCTAGTTTTTCAATTTTATTGTTTAGATCATCTTTTTTTCTTTCAATTTCATTTTCTATAGATGCATATTTTTCTTTCATTACATCACTTAGCATAACTGTATCATATAAGTTGATATAGTAATCTGTTCTTGATGTAATATTTTTGTCTTTGATATTATTTGATATATTCTCTTCTTTTGTCAATTCTTTATATTCTAAAATACTATTTTCTCCTTTTTCTTTGTAATTTGCCAATATTGCATCTACTTCTTCAAAATTTTTGTCTTCTATATTTTTTGCAGAGAATATATCATTAGGGTTTATTTGATTATATGTTTCATCTATATTAGAATATATATTCTTAAGTTTTAGCAAATATTCTTTTATTGCTTTTTCAACTGTTGCATAATTTTTTTCGGATTTAGTTTCTAAATTTATACCCTCTGTTAATATGTCGTTTTTTAATATAGTATTGGTTTCATCTGTTAACAAATTTAATTGTTTTTTGTTAAAGTCACTATACAAATATGATGCTACAATTAATCCAATTATTAATATTACTACTATTATTATACCAATTATTGTTTTTTTATTTTCCATTATTATTTTTTCCTTTCGTAATTTGGGGGCGGTTCTGTTTTTGCGTTTTTAGAAGTCTATTTTTTCTTGAATCCAATTTTCTAATTCTTCTATTTTTACTCTTACTTGTTCCATTGTGTCTCTATCTCTTATTGTTACAGTATTATCTTCTAATGTATCGAAATCTATTGTTACACAATATGGAGTTCCTATTTCATCTTCTCTTCTATAACGTTTTCCTATTGATCCAGTTTCATCATAGTCACACATAAATTTCTTTGATAAATTTGAATATATTTCTTCTGCCTTTTCTGATAATTTCTTTGACAATGGTAATACTGCTACTTTATATGGTGCTAGAGCTGGATGCAAATGCAATACAACTCTTGTATCTCCTTCTGCTATTTCTTCTTCATCATAAGCGTTACATAAGAATGCTAATGCAACTCTATCTGCTCCTAATGATGGTTCTATACAGTATGGAACATATCTTTCATTTGTTTCTGGATCTAGATATGTAAAATCTTCTTTAGACATATTCATATGGTTGCTTAAGTCATAGTCTGTTCTATCTGCAATTCCCCATAATTCTCCCCATCCAAATGGGAATGCATATTCTATATCTGTTGTTGCCTTACTATAAAATACTAATTCTTCTGGGCTGTGATCTCTTAGTCGTATATTTTCTTCTTTCATTCCTAATCCTAATAGCCAGTCTTTGCAGAACTTTTTCCAATATTCATGCCATTCTAAGTCTGTTCCTGGTTTGCAGAAAAATTCTAATTCCATTTGTTCGAATTCTCTTGTTCTAAATGTAAAGTTTCCTGGTGTTATTTCATTTCTAAATGCTTTTCCTATTTGTGCTATTCCCATTGGTAATTTTCTTCTTGTTGTTCTCATTACATTTTTGAAATTTACAAATATTCCTTGTGCTGTTTCTGGTCTTAAATATATTTCTGCTTTTGCATCTTCTGTTACTCCTTGAAATGTTTTGAACATTAAGTTAAATTTACGTATTCCTGTAAAATTATGTTTTCCACAATTTGGACAACATATATTATTGTCATCCATAAATTTTATCATTTGCTCATCTGTCATTCCATCTGCTATCATGTCTTTTCCATTGTCATGAGCCCATTCTTCTATTAATTTATCTGCTCTGTGTCTTGTTTTGCATTCTTTACAATCTATTAATGGATCTGAAAATCCTCCTACATGTCCTGATGCTACCCAAGTTTGTGGATTCATTAATATTGCAGCATCTAACCCTACATTGTATTTACTTTCTTGTATGAATTTTTTACTCCATAATTTTTTTACATTATTTTTTAGTTCTACTCCTAGTGGACCATAGTCCCATGTATTTGCTAGTCCTCCATAGATTTCTGATCCTGGGTATATATATCCCCTTGCTTTGCACAAATTTACAATTGTGTCCATTGATTTTACCATTTTAAATTCCTCCTTGTTACACTTTTTTTATAATTTAGTGCTAGTTTTTTAGTTTTTTGATTTAAAACAAAAAACTTTCATTCCTAGCATATTGCTAGGGACGAAAGTTATATTTCCGCGTTTCCACCCTAATTCTTAAAACTATAAAGTTTTAAGCACCTTAATTTTTTATTGCTCCAAAGCTCCCCTTATAATTCTTACTACTAGTTTTCCACCATATACCAGTTCTCTATAAGTAATCTTTATAATTTTTCTTTTTCATTGCAATTATTAAACTTTTAATATTATATTCTTTTCTTGATAGTTTGTCAATATTTTTAATATACTTTTTTATAAAAAGCCTTGGATAAATAATCCAAGGCCTCTTTGAAAGATTACCTAATAGTATCATTACAGTAATGCTGTAAAAATCCCCATATAATACTGTGATATCTTAAAATTTTTATTATCCCATCCTTCTGGGCTGTTTGATACCATATAAACGGTACATCTTGAGTGTCATTCAAAATTTTGTCAACTCTGATGCATGTCATATTGGGAATTAACTCTACTAATTTTGTTGCAATTTCATTGTTGTGCGGAAAGGCTTCTACTAGGTATTCCATGTTTTGCAAAAACTCTTCCCGGTCGATGCTGCCTACATGCATTCCATCATTGATAACATATTCAAGTTTAATTCTATCTTTCATTTTGCTTTACCTCCTTATTTAACTTTAAATTTCGGAGGTAAGACATTTTACCTCCGAATTGCTCCGAAGGTTGTACTTCTTTACTGGATTATTTTAGCATATGTTTTTAATAATTTCTAGTATTTCTAAAAATTTTTATATTTTCTTCAAACCTCTTGTCAAATTTCAATTTATATGTTAATATAATATAGTAATTCATTTAGGGGCATAGTGTTAATGGTAGCACATCGGTCTCCAAAATTTTTAGGATACTTACAAGAAATGTTAAAATTTCAATAGTTCAAGGTTATCTTGAAAATTTAGTGGTGGGCTGTTGGTGTTAAAATGTAGACACAATTTCCTATCAAAATTGCATAATTTAGGGGTATGGTGTTAATGGTAGCACACTGGTCTCCAAAACCAATTGTGTGGGTTCAAATCCTACTACCCCTGCCAAGTCACAGAGTTTAGCCGTTTTGCTAAGCTCTTTTTTATGTGTGTTTTTCCAGAATCAATTAAAGCATTACCACCCACTTTCTTAATATAAAATATTTTTGAGGTAGTCCACAAAAGAACTATGTCTGCCATTAATTAATAACTACCTCGCCCCTCAATTTATATGAAAGGGAGTGTTAATATGAGTGGTATTGTTAGAAAATTAGACTATATGAGGAGAATTGTTTTACCAAGAGAAATGTGCGACTTGCTATATCTAAAACCTGGTGACCTTATTGAACTTAATCTTAATAATGGTAAAATTGAAATAAACTTCTACTCTCCTGATGCTGATGTTCATAATTTTGTTAAGAATTTCATTGTTAGCAATTTTGAACCTAAGTATCATAATATTAGAATTGATGAACAAGTAACAATAAATATGACAGAAAAAATCAAAGAGTTAATTGAAAATACTGTACTAAATAAAGATAATTGATATTTCATTTCCAATTAAAACCAACCTCTATAAAATTATGTGTTATAATATAAGTATGTGGAAATTATCAAATCTGATGAAAAAATGTAAAGTTTTTATATATTAATATAGATGATATGTATATAACACATATATAATTTTATGATTTTATATATAGAAATAATGTACTTTATACATATTAAATAATAGAAAAGCATTCAATGCTTCGGAGGGTAGCATTGCTCAGCTAAATGAACAAATAGCTGAGGTTTCTGCAGCACTGACCGACGCTGACAAATTATTTATAATTTGGACCTCAGGTCGCTAAGAAAAGAACTAAAAATACCAATACCTATATTACTATAACATTAACATCATCTGCTATAATAACTATAATAACTATAGGAGTGGACAAAACAAGAGTGATATACATCATACTATATCACTCGCAAGATTAAAAATTTAGAGTACATTGCAAAGGGCATTAGATACCAACGCACAGTACGAAGAAGTAAAAGTTTAAATGTCAAGAACAAGAGGTTCAAAGACCAAACAAGTTTAAAAGAAACCTCTATCTGCTATTTACTTAAAGTAGCTGATAGAGGTTTCAAAATAAGGAGAGTTTTTAAATATGATCAAAGTTTACAATACTAAAGAGGTTGCTGATATTCTAAAGGTAAAGCCACTAACAATAAGGCAATACATTTTAGAGAAGAAATTAAAAGCTAAACCACTTGGAAGAACTTATGTTATAACAGAAGATGAATTAAAGAGATTTTTAGGAATAGAGGTTACAACAGCTAATGATATATAAGTTTATATATCGTTATATGAAAAATGTTTCAAAACAAATCCTCGTGTGTGACAAGTTTATTTATTTTGTAGATATAACATTTTGATTTTAGAAACAGTTACATCAGACTTTCAATAACAATAGTTTATAATAGTTTTAGATAATGAAAAGAAAGAGAGTGTAATTTTTATGGAACAAAAATCAAAAGTAGAAGAATTATTTGAAATGTATGAAGAAGAAATCTCTACCCTATCAGACAAACAAAAACTTCTTGTACATAAGAAAAATGAATTACTAGATTTATTAAGAAATAATCTTGTTAAAGACAATAGAGAAATATTAGACCAGTTTTTATTATCTTACTATGATTGTGTTCACGAAGAAGTAAAGAATGGGTTTATTTATGGTTTTTCACTTGCAGTTCAGTTACTAAACCAATCTATGAAAATTTAGGTTATATAGTTTGTTGTCTATGCAAACTAAAATTGTTCTAAATGTATCCTCGTTTGTCAGATTTATACAAAATTAAGAATAGTCTTGATTTTACATAATCAAGATTATTTTTTTGTATTTATAAGAAACTGACTAATTGGTCAGTTTTGTAGAAGTATTGATATATCTAGCTTATAAAAAACGCTAAAAACTCAAAACCAGTTACAGACAGGTTTACCAAATTTGTGTGCTATACTCAATTTACAAGATACAATTATTCAGATTACTTAGAAAATACTATGTTATATTTTGTATGAGGTACACAAAATGGAAAGAGGTTTAATATGAACAGAATTAAAAAATTAAGAGAAGAACAAGGAATTAAACAATCAGCATTAGCAAAAGATGCTCACATTTCTAAAGGATATTTAAGTCGTTTAGAAAATGGAAGTAAAGAAAACCCAAGTTATACAGTAATGAAGAATATTGCTAATGCACTAGACAAAAATATAGGAGAAGTTTTTGATGATACTCCCCCTTAATAATTAGTTATCTTTTAAAGCTTCAATGAAGCCTGATACTTTTAGTTGATTATCTTTAGAAAGTTGCCTAAATTTATGGATAATGTCAAACTCATCATCAGTTAAATCACTACTACTAAAGTTGATTGGTTTATCAGTATTTGTTCTCCCTAACAAATAATCAGTAGATGTGTTTAAATAATCAGCAAGTTTGATTAAGTTATCTGCACTTGGATAAGACCTACCCATTTCATATCCAGATATAGTTTCTTGTGCTAGTTCTAAATCTATAGATAATCTAACTTGAGTAATATTCCTTTTTTCTCTTATTTTTCTAAGGTTTTCCATTGGTTGCCTCCCAGTAAACTTATTTTTTCTTAATTTTACTGCATATAATTGTATTTTCTAGTAAACTGTGCTATAGTTTATATAGTTATATCCAATATTGGTATAAACTATAAGGAGGAATTTATATGGAACTATCAACAGATTTACAATTATTATGCAATAGTGCAGAATTTAAGGAATTAGCAAATTTCTATGCTAACAAGTCTATTTTAGATATAGTAGGCATTTCGAGATTAGAAAAGGTACACTCTAATTTCTTGTATTGGTTATTTAATATTAATGAAAGCCACCAACTTGGAACTATCCCTTTTAGAAACTTTCTTTTCTCTTGTGTGGGGCAAAAATATAGAATGATTGGAAACTATGAATTAGTAAAAAATATGGAATATATATTTCCAAATGATTGGACTGATATATTACTACCATATAAAGAGCAATATGATATAACTGACTACAAAATTGAAAAAGAATACTATATACAAGATGTTGGAAGAATTGATTTATTAATAAGTTGCAAATTAAGAGTAAAAGAAGAATATCAAAGTGCTGTAAATAAAAAAGAATTAGATATGTTATTTATTATTGAAAATAAAATTGATAGCTTTGAACACGATGACCAAACAGAACATTATTATAACTACTTTAATAATAGTGAAGAATTTAAGGATAAACAAAAAGTATATATTTATTTGGTGCCTGATGTTGAAATAAATAAACCAATAAATGAAAACTTCTTACCATTCCAATATCAAGATGCCATAAATATGACAATATCAAAATGTTTGGACAAACCTATGTCAGAAGAAACAAGAGCAATATTAAATAGTTACTTGAGATGTTTGACATTTCCAAGTGATAAAGATAATTCTATTGTAGCAATAACAGATAAAGAGATAGACTTAGTAAATAAGTTATGGGAAAAATATTCAAAAGGAATAAAATTTGTATTAACAAATAGAGATACTAATGCTAAGAGTATATATACAATGTATAAAGAATTATTTGACAATGTATTCTACATTTCTGTCAAATACAAAACATATTTTGATAATTTAGGAAAGGAGGATTTAGAGGAAATGGAAAAATTGACAAAGAAAACTACTGCTATGTATGAGTATAAAGGTGAAACATATAAGAGAAATGGTGGAAAATATAGCTTAGGTAGATTAGCTTTAGCAATAGTTAAAGAATATGTTAATAAACAAAATTCTAATGTAGATACTATATTAAAAGATTTTGGAGCAGTTTGTGCTACATATCACAAAATACCTCTAATTATAGAAGAAAAAGATATAAAGAAACCAGAGTATATTGATGAAGAAACTGGTAAGAGTTTATATTTCATTGAAAAAGATGAAGTATTTGAAATAAACAAAAAGAAATATGTTTTATATGCTTACTGGGATAATAGTGAGATTCAAAAATTAGTTGAGCAAACAAAAGCTTCAGTTAAGATGTTATAGGAGGTTATATAATGAAAACAGGTATAAAAAAATTAGATGAAGTAATAAATTTAGATAATTCAAAACTTATTGTAATCGCTAGTAGACCAGCAATAGGAAAAAGCACATTAGCTTTAGAGATAGCCTCTAACATTGCTTTAAAGCAAGATGTGCCTACCCTATTCTTTAGTTTAGAAACATCAAGAGAAAAACTTTTAGAGCTCATTGCTCAAAAGCCTCATATTGCAGAAAATGATTTAAACAATGCAAGATTACATTTTGTTGATACTCCTAATCTATCAATTAAAGGAATATATGATAAGTGTAGAGAAATGAAAGAAAAATTTAATATCAAAGCGGTGTTTATTGATTATATACAACTTATTGGGTACGATAAAAAGGAATGCTTAAGTAGAGATAATGAAATTTCTAATATAAGTAATGCATTGAAAAATATTGCTACTGAATTAGATATAAACATATTCGCATTATCACAATTATCAAGAGCACCAGAAAATAGAACAGACCATAGACCAATACTTACCGATTTTGGTAATAATTCTTCTATAGTAGAAAATGCAGATGTAATTATGTTCTTATATAGAGATACTGCTAATTGTGATCATAAAGGAATGGAAATTATAATTGCTAAAAATGTAAATGGAGTATTAAAAACAATGGATGTATCTTTTTAGATATGTAAAGGGTGGTAAAAAATGAAGAAGAAATCAAAAATTGCAGCCGGTTTACTAGGTATATTTTTAGGTGCACTTGGAGTTCATAATTTTTATATTGGAAGTTACGGAAAAGCTATTGCACAATTACTGATTACAGTATTAAGTGCTGGTGCATTATCATTTATATCATTGTTTTGGGGAGTCGCCGAGGGTATCCTTATATTAACAAATTGTATTGATATAAATCAAAAATATAGAAAAGAACACGGTACTATTGAAGCAAACAAGGAATTTGCAAAGGAAAGTTTTAAAAGATTTAATAAAACCAGAGCTTACGCTATTGATTATATCAAAAAACATACTAAATTATCAGTAGAAGAAATCAAAGAAGTAGAAAATGAATTTGATATAGAAAATCAAGAATTAGAAAATTACAAACAAGAAGTATTACCAAAACAACAAGAAGGTGCAAGAAAACAGACTGAATTATCTAAACCAATTACAAATACTAAAATAGAAACTCCCCCTACTGTTACCAATTATCATTACATAGAGTTGGATGGTCAATTAAAAAGTAGTTTAGATATATTGAATGAAGTAAAAAAAGATTCAAGTAATATGGGAGATATTACATTAGATAGAGATAAATTACTAAGTTATCGACAAAAAAATATGGCTGAATTTAATTCTCGAGAAGAATATAACAATTATATTAAAGAATTTGAACATCAAGAAAAAGTAATTTGGAAAGAAATAGTTCATCAACTATTATCAGAGGGATATATTTCAAATTCTAAAGAAAAAATGACTGATGAATATATAGATAAAGCTCAATATCTTTCAATGACAAATCAGAAGATATATGAAGAAGAAGAATTTAGACAAGCAAAAATTAAAGCTGAGGAAGAAAAAGCTGAAAAAGAAAGACAATTAAAATCACCAAAAGATGATAAAAGCGCTACTATAGTAGCAACTTTAATTGTTTGTATAGTTTTATCTGTAATTTTATCTTTTGCATTAGATAGTATTTTATGGGGAATAATTGCAGCAATAGTGGTCACATTCTTAGTTATAAGTGGTGTATCAAATACAATAGTAGAAACATATAAAGATACTCAAAGATATAAATATGGTGATAAGGTTGATAATATGACAATATATGAAATTCAAAGAGAAAACGAGAAAAACGAAATCATTCGTAATATGTATAAGAATGACAAGAAATAAAATAATTAAGAAGCAGTAATATCAATTCAACTACAATTCAAGTGGTACAATACCCTCAAATGATAAGTTTGGGGGTATTATAAAAAATGAGTAAAAGTATAGATATATGTAATGAAAATGTAGTGAAATATCTTGATATAAGTATAGAAGATAATATCATACAACAATGGTATAATAACTTAGATGTATTAGAAGATACAAAGCAAACATACCTAACCCACCTTAAAGAATATCTAAAATGGTTAAGAAATAATAATATCGTTAATGCGACAAAGGGCGACATTTTAAAATATAAGCAGTACCTTATAAATAACTATTCTAATGCTACAGTATGTTTGAAAATCAGTAGTATAAAAAGTTTCTACACCTTTTTAGAAGATGAACATATTGCTAATGATATAACAAAAAGAATAAAAGGACCGAAAATATCAAAGGGGTTCAAAAGAGATATATTCACACTTGAGCAAATAAAAGCCATTATGAGTTCAATTGATACCTCTACCCTTTTGGGTGCTCGTGATTATGCTTTAATTAATTTGTTTTTTAGAACAGGTCTACGAACTTGTGAAGTACAAAGAGCAAATATAGAAGATATTAGAAACAAAGATGGCGAAATTGTTTTATATGTTCAAGGCAAAGGTAGAACATACAAAGATGATTTTGTTGTTTTAACTGCTACAATGCTTGAAATATTAAATCATTATTTGAATATGAGAGAACAAAAGCAACATATAACAGACACCTCTCCTCTATTCATTTCATTAAGTGATAGAAATTTTGGCGACAGATTATCATTATTTAGTATTCGTTGGGTAGCAAAAAATATATTTAGAGATGTTGGAATTGATAGTAAACGATTAACTACCCACTCTACTAGGCATACTGCAATAACCTTAAGTTTATTGTCCGGTGCTGATTTAATAGATGTAAAAGATATGGCTAGACATCAAAGTGTAGATACCACCCTACTTTATGCTCATAATGTAAAAAGATTGGAAAATGCGCCAGAGAAAAAGTTGGAGCAAGTTTTTGAAAATATAGTTTAAGAAAGGTTTCAATAATGAACAATGAGGAATATATAGAAAATTTAATAAATGAAATAAAGCAATTTAATAATTATTTAGAAATACGAGCAGAAATACTACCAAATGAAGAATTTTGTGGCAAGACAGTAGAAAGTGCAACTTTAGATGAAATTGATAAATTAAAAAAGTTTTATGAAAATGCAATCAGTATCATAGAATATTATAGTTATACCAAGAAAAGTACCGATTATATTAACCAGTTATCCCCTCTTATAAGCTATATGTTGTTTCTACTTAGTAGCAACTTAACTGATTATTTTGCAATGCTAGATAATTTTATGAATAAAACACAAGAATATAATGAAGTCCTTTTGGATAATAAGATAAAGTTTAATAGAGCCCTTATTTGTTCTAGTATATTATATGATGACTATCCTGAGCAAAACCCATTTATACAGAAATTAAAGAGCAGTATTAAACATACACCTTTAGCAAAAGAAGAATTAGATACTATTTCAAAATTCAGCGATGATGATATGTATGTTTGGAAATATGTCAATTTATTGTGATTATGAGGGTATAAAGTATAAGGGTATGTTATCAAAATTGGTCTAAAGTAATCCTCGTGTGTTGAAAATAGTATATTCCATAGGAATATGAAAAAAACTCACATATTCAGATACATTTCATACAAATCTAGTAAAAGCAGTATATTATAATACCTCCCATAATAATGTTGGGGGGTGTTTCTTTGAATATAGTAAAAAACAAATTGATATTAGTACCAGAACAAGAAATTGAATATACTGAAACCATTATTAGGTGTATGGACGATTTATTCGATTTCTTGCATAACATTGTAAAAATATCACAAGAGCCAGAAGAATTATTGTGTGTAATAACTTTAACAAGTGCTAATCAGATACAATCATTTATGGAAGTCGCAAGAGGTACTACTTATTGTTGCAAATTTAATGAATTAGATGTTTATAAAAGGGTAATATTAAGTAATTGCCGAAAGTTCATATTAGTACATAACCACCCTAGTGGTCAAGCAGTACCAAGCGAAGATGATAAAAAGGTTACAGAGAATATGAAAAAGACAAGTGAAA
>CAMEJH010000014.1 GCA_945919455.1 uncultured Clostridium sp.
AACTACTGCATGCCCAGCTTCATGATAAGCAGTCAGTTTTCTTTCTTTTTCGGATGTTTTTCTACCTTTTTTCTGAAGACCGACAATAACTTTTTTTAAGGCTTCATCAATGTCGGGTTGAGTAATTACCTCCTCTTCTTTGCGAGCAGCAATAAGAGCTGCTTCATTCAACAAATTTTCTAGTTCTGCACCTGAAAAACCAGCCGTATTATGTGCAATAGAAGTAAAACTTATCTCCTCGGTAAATTTTTTGTTTTTCCCGTGAATCTTTAATATCTCTTCCCTGTCTTGAACATCAGGAAGATTTATTACAATATTACGGTCAAAACGACCAGGTCTAACAAGTGCAGGGTCTAAAGCTTCAGGACGGTTAGTTGCTGCTAGAATGATAATATTGCTTTTAGTGTCAAAACCATCCATTTCAATAAGTAGCTGTTCAAGTGTTTGATAATTTCCACTTACTTCAGAAGACTCGTTTCTTTTTTGCCCAAGCGCATCTAACTCATCAATAAAGATAATACAAGGTGCATTCTTTTTTGCTTCTTTAAACAGCTCTCTAATACGAGATGCACCAAGCCCCACATATACCTCGTCAAATTCAGCACCACTTACGGACAAAAATGAAGCATTGGCTTCTCCAGCCACTGCTTTTGCAAGAAGAGTTTTACCTGTACCAGGAGCCCCTGAAAGCAAAATGCCTTTTGGAATTTTAGCTCCAATTCTAGCATATCTATCAGGGTTCTCAAGAAAATCAATTACTTCTTCTAATTCTTCTTTTTCTTCTTTCAAACCTGCGACATCATCAAAAGTGATTTCGCAATTTACCAATTTTTGACTATAATCTGTTTTCTGGTCAAAAAGTTCTGTTAAATTTGACTTCTTCTTGGCTTCCGCTTTCTTTTTATTATTCAATTGAAATGCAACATAGAGGTTAAAGATTCCAAGTATAAAATAAAAAATATATGGCACTATTGTTCTTTTAGTTTTAGTTATTTCTAAATCATCTCCAATAGCAATATTGGACTGTACGAATTCACAAAAAACTTCTTCATTAGGAATACTAGTTTGATATCTTTTTTCGTCATTCTTTAAAGAAATTTCCGCATCTGCAGAATTGCTATATATTGTAATACTTTCTACTTTCTTTTCAGAAATCAGTTGTACTGTTTTTGCATAGCTTAATTTTTGAGCTGGATTTTCAACATCCGAAATTATTGGATCTAATGCCATTAATATAAAAACAATTCCAAATAAAAAGTAAAATGCTCTAAGAAAAATCGTTAGCGTTTTTTTCATAACTACCTCCAAAATTTTAGCATATAGCTCCTATAAACTTTTCAATGTACAACTTGCAACATTATATCACAAAGTTATGTAAAACTCAATCTATTGAAGTGAAAAAATGTAAAAAGCAATAAGGTTTGTCCTTATTGCCTTTCATTTAATTCTTATAATTTCTTAAATATGAATCCATTCTTATAATAAATTCTTCATTATTTTTAGTTTGAGTCATTTGAGAAATAATTTGTTCTGTAACTTCTGCAACTGGTAAATTATTTAATGCTTTTCTTAGTGCAAATACTGTTTCCATTTCTGGTTTAGTTAATAATAAATCTTCTCTTCTTGTTCCAGATTTATTTACATCTATTGCAGGGAAGATACGTTTTTCTGATAGTTTTCTATCTAGGTGTACTTCCATATTACCTGTTCCCTTAAATTCTTCAAATATAACATCATCCATTCTACTTCCTGTTTCAATTAAGGCTGTAGCAAGAATTGTTAAACTTCCACCATTTTCTATATTTCTAGCAGCTCCAAAGAATTTCTTTGGTTTATGTAAGGCTGCTGGATCAAGACCACCAGATAAAGTTTTTCCTGATGATGGCATTACTAAGTTATATGCACGTGCAAGTCTTGTTATACTGTCTAATAAAATTACTACATCTTTATTATGTTCAATTATTCTTTTTGCCCTTTCTAGTACCATTTCTGCTACTTTTACATGATGTTCAGGCATTTCATCAAATGTTGAGTATATAACTTGTCCTTTTATTGAACGTTTCATATCTGTTACTTCTTCTGGTCTTTCATCTATTAATAATACTATTAATTCTACTTCTGGATTATTTGTTGTTATACTATTTGCTATCTTTTTCAATAATGTTGTTTTTCCAACCTTTGGTGGAGCAACGATCATTCCTCTTTGACCTTTACCAATTGGAGAGATAAGGTCAATTATTCTCATAGCATATTCTGTAGGTATTGTTTCTAATTTTAGTCTTTCTTCTGGATATATCGGTGTTAGTTCATCAAATCTTTTTCTTTTTGCAGCTTTTTCTGGATGTTCTCCATTAACTTCTCCTACAAATATAAGTGATGGGAATTTTTCTCCTTCTTTTGTTCTAGATATACCCTTTACTATATCTCCTGTATCTAATCTAAATCTTCTTATTTGTATTGGTGATATGTATACATCTTTAGGACTTGATAAATAATTATCTCCTCTTAAGAATCCATATCCATCTGGTAATACTTCTAATATTCCCTCTACTATTTCGTCATCTTCGTTTGTTAACTTATAATCTATAACTGCATCATTTACTTCTAGTTGTTCTTCATCATTTTCATCATATCTGATTTCCTTTGGTTCATTTAAATTTTCCTCTTTTTCTACGATTTTTACAGGTTCTGATGATTTTTCTATTTGTCTAAGTAATTCAATTAATTCTTCTTTTTTTAGTTTTGAAATATTTTTTATATTTCTTTCTTTGGCAAAATTCCTCAATTCTAATAATGTCATGTTCTCTAATTCTGACATAAACTACCTCCTATTATTTAATTTGATTTATTTTTTGGAAATTTTATAGACCTATTTGATAAAATAAAAAATCCTTAAAACTTGAATGTGTCTTAAGGATTTACATGTTACTATCGATATAAACTCTTTCATTTTGTAAATACATTCCTAGTTTTTCACGTGCTAATTTTTCTATATATTTTGGTGAATTTGTATTTTGTTTTTCTTCTTCTAATTTTTTCTTATTTTCATCTAGTTCATCTTCTGCTACTTCTATTTTTGATGATAATACTTTTATGTCGTCTTTATATTGTGATATATTTAATTGCTGTTTTATTAATACAGCTATCCATGCAATAAATGCAATTATCAACAAGTTTCTAAATAATTTGTTCTTCTTCATAAGTATCTCCATTTTTCTATCATAATATTTATATAAAAAACCTATATATTATATTATTCTCCATTTTTTTGTAATTTCCTCTTTTTATCTATAAATTTAATGAAGCTTTTTCCGTTTTTTTACAAATTTTCCAATTATCTTTCTTATTATAACATAAATTTTCTTACAAATCAATACTATTGGCTTAAAAGGTAATTCTAATATTTTTATTAGCTTTAATATTATTTTTTTTAGTGTATTAATGATTTCGTAAAATATTTTTATTATTATATTACTTAAAGTTAACATATATATTATTGCTCCCATTATTATTCCTAAAATCATAAATAAGCGTATTTCACCATTATTAAAGTACCAGATGTTGTATAATACAATAAAACCTGTTAAAATCCAAAATATTATATCCTCTAAATATGTAATTATATCAGATGTTTTAAAACTCTTTCTTAGTATTCTAAAAAAGTCAAATAAAATTCCTATTATTACTCCTGTCAATGAAAAAACTAAAAATAAATATGTTTGATTTTGAACCATAATTTGCCTTTCTACTTAAAGATTTTACTTAATAATGTTCCTGATGATTTTTCTTGTTTATTTTGACTGTATGCTAAGCTTGATATTTCGCCTTCTATTATTACTTCTGCTGTGTCCAAACTTAACTTGTTTATCCTTATGTTTTCTCCTTTTACTGTTAATAATCCTAATTCTGTATCTACCATTACTACTTGATCATCAAAACTTAATACATCATTTACCCCTGATACACTTAATTTTTTCCTATTTTCCAATACTAAATTTTGAACTATATTTGTATTCATCATATTTACATTTTTTCTTTCTTCTATCATCTTTTGCTCTCCTCTCTATACTATACTAAATTATAATATGCAGAGTTTGTCTATTTTAGAACTTAAAAAAACGTAAATTGGGGTCGGTTCTGTTTTTACGTTTCGTAATTTTAGAACCGACCCCAATTTTTTATTTTAATCTCTCTTCAATACTTTTTAGCATTTCTTGATATTTTGCAAGTTTTGCTTTTTCTTCATTAATTTTTACTTCTGGAGCTTTATTCACAAATCCAGGATTTGAAAGCATTTTAGTTGCTCTTTCAATTTCTGATAAAACTTTTTTCTTTTCTTCTTCAAGACGTTTATGTTCTTCTTCTATATCAACTAATTCTTCAAATGGAATATATACTTCAATTCCATCTGTTATTACTGACATGGCGTTTTGAGCTATACCTTCTTTATTTTCTTGAATTTTAATTCTTTCACTATATCCTAGTTTCTTCAAAAATCCTTCAGATTTTTCTATTAAATCTTTATTAACACTTGTTACAAATATCAATTCAGATTTTCTTGATGGATGTACATTCAAATTTGCTCTTATATTACGTATTCCAACAATTATTTCTTTTAGTTTTTCTATTTCTCCCTCTTCTTTTTCAAAATTGAATTTTGAATCGAATTCAGGAAATTTAGAAATCATTATACTTTCATCTATATTATATAATTGCATATATATTTCTTCTGTTACAAATGGCATAATTGGATGTAACAATTTCAAGGCATTCATTAATACTGTATTTAATACAATTTGAGCTATTAATTTACTTTCTTCATCTTCTCCATATAGACGTGTTTTTACAATTTCAATATACCAATCACAGAATTCATTCCAAATAAAATCATATATTTTTTGTGTTGCTACTCCAAGTTCATAATTGTCTAAATTTTCTCTTACTTCTTTTACTAAAGTATTTAGTTTTGATAGTATCCATTTATCTTCATATTCGAATTTTGACAAATCGATGTCCTCTATTTTTGGCAATTCCCCTATTCCCTCTAAATTCATTAATACAAATTTTGCAGCATTCCATAATTTGTTTGCAAAATTTGATGCTTGGTCTAATTTTTCTGGAATATATCTTATATCATTTCCTGCTGAAATTCCTAATATTAAAGAAAACCTTAATGCATCTGTACTGTATTGTTCTATTACTTCTAATGGGTCTATGCCATTTCCTAGTGATTTAGACATTTTTCTTCCTTGACTGTCTCTTACTATTCCATGTATTAAAACATCACTAAATGGTTTTTGTTTCATACTTTCTAAACCAGAAAATATCATTCTTGCAACCCAGAAGAATATAATATCATATCCTGTAACTAATACATTTGTTGGATAGAAGGTTTTTAAATCTTCTGCATCATTATTTGGCCAACCTAATGTTGAAAATGGCCATAATGCTGAACTAAACCAAGTATCTAGTGAATCTTCATCTTGATGCAATTTGCTACTACCACATTTTTCACATTTTTCTGGAGCTGTTTTTGATACATTTATATATCCACATTCATCGCAATAATATGCAGGTATTCTGTGTCCCCACCATAGTTGACGAGATATACACCAGTCTTGAATATTTTCCATCCAATTAAAATATGTTTTTTCATATCTTTTTGGAATAAATTTTATGTCATCTTCTTTTACTGCTTTTATTGCTGGTTCAGCAAGTTCTTTCATTTTTACAAACCATTGCTCAGAAATTCTTGGTTCTATTGTATTGTGGCAGCGATAGCATTTTCCAACATTATGAGTATAATCCTCTACTTTTACTAATACGCCTAATTCTTTTAGTTTTTCAACAATTAATTTTCTTGCCTCAAGTGTAGTCATTCCTTTATATTCTGGTACTAAATCTCCCATTATTGAACTATCATCAAATACTTCTACAATTTCTAGGTTATGTCTTAGTCCTGATTGATAGTCATTCATATCATGTGCTGGTGTGATTTTTACACATCCTGTTCCAAATTCTTTTTCTACAAATTCATCTGCTATTATTGGAATTTCTTTGTTCATTATTGGTAAAATACATGTTTTACCTATTAAGTCTTTATATCTTTCATCTTCTGGATGTACTGCTACTGCTGTATCTCCAAGCATTGTTTCTGGTCTTGTTGTTGCTACTATAAGATATTTGTCTGTTCCTTTTATTTGATATTTGATGTGCCATAAATGTGATGCTTCTTCTTCAAATTCTACTTCTGCATCTGATATTGATGTATGACATGATGGACACCAGTTTATCATTCTTGTTCCTTTATAAATTAGCCCTTTATTGTATAGATTTACAAATTGCTCTAAAACTGCTTCTGATAGACCTTCATCCATTGTGAATCTTGAACGCTCCCAGTCGCATGAACACCCTAATTTACGCTGTTGTTTTTGTATTGTTCCACCATATTCTTTTGTCCATGACCATGCTCTTTCTAAGAATTGTTCTCTTGTTATGTCTGCTTTTGTTAGTCCTTCTTCTTTTTTCATTTTTTCTGCTACTTTTACTTCTGTAGCAATTGCTGCATGGTCTGTTCCTGGAACCCAAAGTGTGTTATATCCACACATTCTTTTATATCTTATTAAAATGTCTTGCATTGTTCCATCTAATGCATGTCCCATGTGTAGTTTTCCTGTTACATTTGGTGGTGGCATTACTATGCAATAACTTTCTTTTGTTTTGTCCATTGATGGCTTAAAATATCCTTTTTTCTCCCATTCTTCATATAATTTTTCTTCAAATTCTTTTGGATTGTATTTATCCATTAATTTGTGTTCACTCATTTTTATTCCCCCTCATAAAATTTTATTTTATATCTACACTCAAATTTTTCTTCTGGTTCTAGTTTTAATATGTTTTCTTTTTCTTTAAATATTCCACTGGAATCTACTCTATCTGCTGTATTAAACCATGGTTCTATACAGACAAATGGTGCTCCTATTTTTGACCATAATGCTAAATATGGGAATCCTGTAAAGTCAAAATCTAATACTTTTTTATTTATTTTCTTGTTGTATAATGTGACTTTATTTGATTTTAAGTTTTTCATAATTATTGCATCATTTTTGAATATGTTTTCTGTTAAATCAATAGAATTATCTTTCATTATATTTTGAGCTTTTTGGTTTGAAATTAGACCATTTTCTAACTGCATAAATTCAATTTCAGTTTCTTCTTTATTGAATTGTACTTGGTAATTTCCTGTAGAGTAATCACATATAAATGCAGGATGACCTCCTATTCCAAATAACATTTGTCTACTATCTTTGTTTACTACTAGATACTCTACTGTTAGTTCGTTGTCTTGAATAAAATATTGTACATATAATTCAAATTTATATGGAAATTTTTCTAATGTTTCTTTTGATGATCTTAATAGAAATTTATTTTGCTCTATTTCTTCAAATTCCATATCTCTTGCCAATCCATGTTGTCCCATTTTGAATGTTCTGTCATCTATTATTGTTTTTCCTTCTTTTATTTGTCCTACTATTGGAAATAGTATTGGTGCATGTCTTTTCCAATAATTTTCTCCTTGATGTAGTTTTTCTTTTCCATCTAGTTTTATGCTTGTAAGTTCTGCTCCTAATTTCGTTGTTTTTATTTCTAACATAGTTCCTCCTTTAAATTTTGTACCGGTTCTGCTTTTTCGTAATTTGGGTTCGGTTCTGTTTTTACTTTTTTGCATAATTAATTTAAAATGCAAAAAACTCGCCCCTATACAAAGGGCGAGCATATATCTCACGGTACCACCTTAATTATTATTATTTCTAATAATTTCTCTATAGTTTTTTAACGCTAACTATGCGGATATTCTTACTATTATTTTCTGAATATCAACTCTAAAGCTACTTTCCATTTACCTTTATTTAAGAAGCTTTCAGCCACGACTTCTTTTCTCTACTAATAGTATAAATGTACTCCTCTTTTTCCTTGTTTTTCAATATTACTTTTTTATTATCTCACAATTTTATGTGAATTGCAAGTGTTTTCTAAATTTTTAAATTAAATATTTTATTCTTTTCAAAGTCAGTATTTTCAAAGGTTATCACGTTTTCCAAACGACTTTTGTGTATTTCTTGCACATTTTTCAAACGACTTTTTAAATATTTTCTTTTCTAATTGTTTCTATTATATTTTGCTTATTTATTTTATTTAGCGAATATCTCATTATACTTCCAATTAAAATAGCTACTGTTAAAATAGAAATTATTATTCCTTTTATTGGGAATATATAACTCATATCCATATTAGTCGTAAACGCTTTATATATTAAATATGATAAAACTATTCCTAATGGAATTCCAATAATTAATGATTTAAAGCCATAAAATAAACTTTCTAGTCTTATCATTTTATTAAATTCTTTTTTGCTCATTCCTATTGATTTTAAATTTGCAAATTCTTGTTGTCTTATCTCCATATTAGTAGTTATGGTATTAAATATATTAGTTATTCCAATTAGTGACACTATTATTATAAAAGTATATAGAAAAATTGAAGCCACTAATAGATTTGTTTTTTGTTCTCTTTCCTCTTCATTTATATTTCCAATATAAAAACATGAATCTGAATATTTTTCTTTTATATATTCTTCTAATTCAACATCATTTTGCGTTTTTATATATAATCCATAATGTCCATCATTATTTGCTGAGTATTTATCCATAAATTCATCACTTACAATTAAATATGCTGATGATGATTCCACTAATTCCATAGGTTTTACATCAGTAATTGCTGCAATTTCAATATCTAGTGTTTGTTCATTAAAATCAAGCTCAATTATGTCTCCTTTTTTATAACTATATATTCTAAATTTTTTATGTACTTTGTTTCCATTATCATTTACTAGCTTATTTTTGTAATCTAATAATATAGCTTTTTCTTTTACATCATCATATTTTAGGCCTAATTTATTTATATATCTATTATACTCATTTTTTCCTACTGCAACTATATCTATCTTCGAAGAATTTATTTTAAAAAATTTGCTATTTTTATTAAAAGTATAATAATAATCAGCATTACTGTCATTTAGATCATTAGAAATATCTAAATATGCATAATCTGTTCTTAATAATGAATATTCTTTTATTTTTGCATCTTCTGTTATTTCCTTCATTTTTTCATAATTACGGCCATATGCATATATATCATAATTATAGTCTCCAAAATATGTTTTAGTAACTTTAAAAGCATTACTTATAAAAGAACTTATTGCTATAAAAGTAGCAACACTTACTATTATTGAAATTACAGTTGTTCTATATTTATTTTTACTTCTTTTTAAATTCTTGTAAGCAATTTCTCCACCTATACCAAATACTGTTTTAATAAATTTAGGAGACTTTATTTTTTTAGATTTTATTTTTATATCTTGATTACTTTTTATTGCTTCAATTGGAGAAATTTTAGATGCTTTTTTTGCAGCTTTTCTAGCAGATAAATATATAGTTAAAATGCTTAATAATATCGCTATGTTTATTGCTAATAAATTTACAGAAAAAATAAAGTTCATACCTGACAATTCTTTAGCCAGAATTTGTTGTGCAATTTTTAAAAGTACATAGATTGATGTAATTCCTAATACTATTCCTATAGGTATTGCAATAACTCCCAATATAAACGCTTCGTATAATACATTTCTTTTAATTTGTTTTGAAGTTGCCCCTATTGATGAAAGCATTCCATATAATTTTACTTTTTCTGTAATAGAAATATTAAAGCTATTTTTTATACAATAAACAGAGGTTATAATAATAATTCCTGATACTACTAAAGTTACTGAATATAGCATTATTGATGTTGAATCTGCAAAATCACCAATTTCTAATGTAATTAATCTTTCATTAATACTATATTTATATTTATTTGTATTATTTCTATATATATTATTTTCAAGTTCTTTTCTATTTGTACTATTGGATTCTAATTTATTAAATGTTAGTTCATCTATATTTAATATTTGTGCTACTGTTTCATTTCTGTGAGTTAAGCTTTTAAATCTTATATAAACATCTAAGTTTTCTTCATTTGTAAAATTATTTATATAAGTAATTGCCAAACCATACTGCAAATAAGAGGTTGAAGAACTAAATTTCGCTTCAGTAATTCCATTTATTCTTCCTACTATTTTATATGTTTTTGTAGCACTTTCTGAATTACTAATCAGCAAACTAATTTCATCTCCAATTTTTAGACCGTTTTGTTCGTCTTGATAGATGTTGTCTGAAATTAATATTTCGTTTTCCTTTTGAGGCATTTTACCTTCAACTATTTTTACTCCAAGCTGTTCTAATGCATTTCCATAAAATCCTAGTATTTGTATGTTGAATTTATCTAATAAATTACTATATCCCATCTCTTTAGTTATGAATAGATTTTCTATATTTTTATTGTTTTTAATTTCTCCTATATCTTTAGCTTGAACATTATGAAATACATAGTGGTAATCTCCATATGTACTTTTACAATGTTCTATATTTGATTTATAAATACTAGATGCTAATGTTGTTACACTAGTAATTAATGATGTTGATAAAATTATTGCTATTATTGTTACTATTGTTCTTTTTTTATTTAATTTTAAGTTCTTTATTGTTAGTCTATTTAGTATTCCCATTTCAAAAACCTCCTAGACTATTTTTCCATCTTCAATTTTTATAATTCTATCTGCTGATTTTGCTATTTCTAGATTATGTGTTATCATAATAATTGTTTGGTTATATTTTTTATTAGATTTTTTTAATAAATCTACTATTTCTTCACTTGTTTTTGAGTCTAAATTTCCTGTTGGCTCATCTGCCAACACAATTGCAGGATTGTTTATTAGACTTCTACCAATTGCCACTCTTTGCTGTTGCCCACCTGATAACTCATTCGGCAAATGTTTTCTTCTATTTTCTAATCCTAGTGTTTTTAATAATTCATCAAGTTTGTTTTGTTCTACTTTTTTACCATCTAAATCGCATGGCAAAGTTATATTTTCCTCTACATTTAATATTGGTATTAAATTGTAAAATTGATATATAAGCCCAATTTCTCTTCTTCTAAATATTGCTAATTCATCATCATTTAATAAACTAATGTCTTTTTCTTCTATAAATATCTTTCCTGATGATAGTCTATCAACTCCTCCTATTAAATGCAATAATGTTGATTTTCCACTTCCAGAACTTCCTACTATTGCTACAAATTCTCCTTTTTCAATCGAAAATGATATATTGTTTATTGCTATTACTTCATTGTTTCCTTTTCCATATTTTTTTGTTAAATTTTCAACCCTTAATATTTCCATTTTTTCCTCCATTTAAATGTAGTATTATTTGAATTATATCATAAATATTTAGATTGTAAATACATTTTTGTTTTTAATAAATGGGGGCATATAATTATGCCCCCATCTATAGGACATATGCCCTATTCATCCATATATTACCATTCTTGTAATATTTTGTCAATAATTTTGGATTAAATTTGCAATTTTTTATACAATAATTGGAAATTATATGTTATACAATATACTTAAATATTTTCCAAACGACTTTTAGCTTTTTCTATACAAAAAGAGTAGAAATATTTCATTCTACTCTTATCACATTACATAGCTTTTCTATATAATTCTATAAAGTCTTCTTTAGAAACTTCTCTTGGATTTCCAGGTTTGCAAGGATCTTGCATAGCCTTATCAGCTAGCATATCAAAATCTTCTTCCTTTGCTCCAACATCTTTTACTGTTTGAGTAATTCCAACTGATTTTGAAAGTTCTGATATCATCCATACAAATGTATTTATAACATCTTGGTCATTTAAGTGTTCTGCATCTGGTCTACCTATATTCATTAATATTTCTCTAAATCTTTGTGCTGTTGCTGGATCTTCTCCATTGAATCTCATAACTGTTGGAAGTAATATTGCATTTGCAATTCCATGAGGTGTATCATAAACAGCTCCCAATTGATGTGCCATTGAATGTACAATTCCTAATCCTACATTTGAGAATCCCATTCCTGCAATATATTGAGCTAATCCCATATTTTCTATTGCTTCTTCATCTTTTTCATTTACAGCTGCTGGTAAATATTTAAATATTAATTTTATTGCTTGCATATGGAACATATCTGACATTGTATTATGTGCTTTTGTTATATATCCTTCTACTGCATGTGTTAATGCATCCATTCCTGTAGCTGCAGCTAATGATTTTGGCATAGATGCCATTAAATCTGAATCTACTATTGCTAAAATTGGTATATCATTTGGATCTACGCATACCATTTTTATTTCTCTTTCTTCATCTGTTATAACATAATTTATTGTTACTTCTGCTGCTGTTCCTGATGTTGTAGGTAATGCTATTATTGGCATACCTTTATTTACAGTATTTGATAGACCATTTAATGATACTATATCTGCTCTATCTGGATTTGTCATTACTATAGATATTCCTTTTGCTGTATCTATACTAGATCCTCCACCAACTGCAACTATTACATCAGCTTCTGCTTTTTTACAAGCTTCTACACCATCTAGTACATTTTTTATTGTTGGATTTGGTTTTATTTCAGAATATACTTCATAAGCAATTCCTGCTTTATCTAACAATTCAGTTACTCTTGCTGTAACTCCACATTCAGCTAGTGCTTTATCTGTTACAACTAATACCTTATGAAAACCTCTTTTTTGGATTTCGCCAGGTAATTCTTCTCTTGCTCCTTTCCCAAAATATGATGTTTCGTTTAATACGAATTTTGTTGACATATTTTTTCACTCCTTCTTTTGAAAATTATATATATAAAAGTTATAAACTTGTTATATCATTCTTTAGTTTTCTGCATAATTTGATGGTATCGTAAATAGTGAATTATCTACACTATCTGTTAATTCTACTTTTAATTGTTCTACAATATCTCCATATGTTGTTTTCATATAAACAAGATTTCCATTTTTATCAAAATAGAATTTTGTTTTTATATCTTCCGAATTAATATTTAACGCATTTATAGACATAAATATTGTACTTCCTGTATATTCTTCATATGTGTAGTTTTTTCCATTTACTTTTTCTTTTCCTGTAGTATAGTCTCTATCAATAACTTCTTTTATTCCATCTGTTAGAATATTTTGTTCAACATTGTTCCTTTGATATAAATAATATTCTTCTCTATCATGGTAAATTAAGTAAGTATCTCCATCTTTAATTAATGTTGTTAAATGTCCTTCTTCATCTGAATATTGATCTATTGATGTCTGTTCTCCTTTTTTTGCCATTGTTGTTTTGTTCGTATCATTTTTTTCCATTTTAAATGAATATTCTTGACTTGTTAATAATTTATCATATACTTTTTTCAAATAATCTGTTTTTTGGTCTTTATTTTTACTCATCATTATAGCTGTTACTACAACTCCAATTATTATTAATATTGCTACTACTAAAATTAATATTTTTTTCTTTTTCATCTTTTATTCCCTCCAATTTTATCTCTTGTTTATTATATCAATAATGTTTTTTATTTACAATATTTTTTAACAAATTTATATAATTATTTCTGTTCAGGTTCAACGTGTTCTAATGTTCCAGGTAGCATTTTGTCTGTAAATACAACTCCATCTAAATGATCCAATTCATGTGCTATTGCTTGTGCTAACAAGTCTTTTGCTTTTATAATTATTTTCTTGCCATCTCTATCTATTGCTTCAACTGTAACTTCTTTTGGTCTAATAAGCTTAGCATATTGATTTGGAAAACTTAAACAGCCTTCTTCTACTTCATGTTCTCCTTTTACTTTTGTAATTTTTGGATTTATTAGTACTTTTACACCTGTATCATCATCTATATCTATTACAACTACTCTTTTTAGCACTCCTACTTGTACAGCAGATAGTCCTACTCCATTATATTTATACATAGTGTCTATCATGTCATCTATTAATGTTTGTATTTTATCATCAATTTTTTCTACTTCTCTTGATTTTTTTCTTAGTATTTCATCTTTTTCTAATCTTATTATTCTTATTGCCATTTTTATTTTCCTTTCCATAAATTTGTGCCGGACCTTTTTTTAAAACGTAAATTGGTGCCGGTTCTTTTTTTGTGTTTTTTAAATCATATTATTTGGATTTACATCTATTGTTATTCTAGTATTTTTATAATTGCTATTATATACTTTTTTTAGACATTCATTTAGAATTTCGTTTGCTTCTTTTGTCATATTTCCTTTTATTATTATTCGCCATCTAAATCTATTTTGTATTTTATCTATTGGTGATGGCATTGGTCTTAATACTTGAAATCCTTGTTTTTCTAATTTGTTCTTTAAATAAGTATATACTTTTTCAGATACTTCGATTATTTCTTTTTCAACTAAACTATTAAATCCAATTAATATTATATCGCAAAATGGCGGATATTTCAACTGTTTTCGCAAGGCAATTTCTGTATTGTAAAACATTTCATAGTTTTGTTCTTTTGCACATACTATACTAAAATTTTCTGGGTTATAAGTTTGAATTATTACTTGTCCTGGAAGTTTTTCTCTACCAGCCCTTCCCGCTACTTGTGTTAATATTTGAAACGTTCTTTCATTTGCTCTATAGTCATCTAGATTCAAACTACTATCTGCTGCAATAACACCTACTAAAGTTACATTTGGAAAATGATGTCCTTTTACTACCATCTGTGTTCCAATAAGTATATCAATATTTTCATTTTTAAATTTATTTAATATTTCTTCATGCGAATTTTTTTTACTTACTGTATCTATGTCCATTCTTATTGTTGTGGCATTCGGAAATAGCTTATTAATTTCTTGTTCTAGCTTTTGCGTTCCTGTTCCAAAGTATCTAATTTTTGTACTATGGCATTCTGGACATACTGTTACTACATCTTGTTCATATCCGCAATAATGGCATTTTAATTTATTTTCCGTTCTATGATATGTCATACTTATATTGCAATTTTTACATTTTACAGTATACCCACATTCTCTACACATTATAAATGTTGAATATCCTCTTCTATTTAAAAATAATATCGTTTGCTTTTTTTCTTTTAAATTCTGTTCTATTGCATCATATAACCTTGTACTTAGCATTGATCTATTTCCATTTGCAAGTTCCATCTTTAAGTCTACTATTTCAACTGTTGGAAGATTAGAATTATTAGCTCTTTTTGTTAATTCTAATAATTTTATTTGTTTATTTTGAGCTTTATAATATGTATTTAAGTCTGGTGTCGCACTTCCTAATACTAATGGGCAATTATTTTCTATTGCTATTTTTTTTGCAATTTCTTTTGCATCATATTTTGGTACCGCTTCTGACTTATATGAACTATCATGTTCTTCATCTATTATAATAATTCCTATGTTTTCTGTTGGAGCGAATATTGCTGATCTTGCGCCAATTATAATTTTGGCTTTTCCTTCTTTTATTTTATTCCATTCATCATATCTTTCTCCTATTGATAGCTTACTATGTAATACTGCGATTTCGTCTTTATTAAATCTTGCAATAAAACGGTCTATCATTTGAGGTGTTAATGATATTTCTGGAACTAATACTATTGCTGTTTTATTTCTCTTTAATGCCTCTCCTATTAATTGTAAATATACTTCTGTTTTACCCGAACCTGTTACTCCATATAATAAAAATTGTTCATATTCATTTTTTTGTATTGTGTTTGCTACAGAGTCAAATGCAATTTGCTGTTCTTCTGTTAATTTTAGATTTTCTGTTTTTTCTATATTTTTATTGGCTAATGGATTTCTTTCAATCTTCTTTTCTATTATTTCAACATATCCGTTTTTTTCTAATGTTTTTATAATTGCTCGCGTTCCTCCGGTGAACATTTCTATTTCTGCTACTGTTACGCCTTCATTGCTTTTTAGAAATTGTAGAATTTTCTTTTGCTTGTCAGATTTTATTTTTCCTGTTTCTATATCAAAATCAATTTCTTCTAAATCTTTTTTTAAGTATACTACATTTATTGTTTTATCTTGGATGTTTTTATCAGCATTTTTACTTTTGGTTCCAGGTGTTAACATTTGTTTGATGCAGTCTGATATATTGCAAAAATATCTTTTTGCCATCCATTTTGCTAGTTCTATTTGCTTTTCTGTTAAGTTGTGCTTTATTTTTACTATATCTTTTACTTCATATGTTGTTTTTTCTTTTATTCCTACTACATAGCCTTCTTCTAAACTACTTGATTTTCCAAATGGAACTAGTACTGTACTTCCTATTATTACTAGTTCTTCTAATTCTTTTGGTATGCTATAATCAAACGTTCGGTTTAGTCTTTTGGCTGATCTATTTATTACTACTTCTGCTATCATTTTTCCTCCTAAAATTGGGGTCGGTTCTGTTTTGCGTAATTTGGTACCGGTTCTTTTTTTGTGTTTTTTTCGTAAATTTGTGCCGGGCCTGTTTTTTCGTTTTTTATTTTCATATGTAATTTTATCATATTTTTTGGTTTTGTGCATTATTTTGAAAGAAAAAATCATTTGTTTGTAACAAATCTGTATATTTCTTGTAATTATGTTAATAATGTGATATAATACTTTACAGTTTTTTTATTTAAGTGGATTATCAGTATATTTTGACAAAAGGGGTTTTTATATGTTGCGGGAACTGTATTTAGATTTAAGAAAAGGAATGTTTGATGGAAAAATTAATTATATAAAAGCTTTTATGATGCTTTTTGATGCAGCAGTGTTTATTACGGTAGCAATCATTATTCTAATTACTTATTTTACGTTGAGCTTTTTTGGAATTGTAAAAACTACCACTATAACTACAATCATAATGATAATTTGGGCAATTGGATATCTAAGATTCTTTATATTTTTTCGCATGACTGATAAAAGATTTAGACGTTTTTCTCATATTTTTGGTCGGTCTGGTAAGCTTATAAGCAAATCAGATTGGCTAATTATAAAAAAACTGTATCCTTCACTGTACAATGCTTTAATTTCTAAAAAATCTTTTGGTTATTGCTACTTTTATTCAAGAGAAATCGCATTAATCATTCCAGGTTTAAAATTAATGTACTGTACTGTTGGAAAAGGAGATAAAGTCACAGGTCATTCAGTACTTGTAAAAAATAATATGGTTTTTGATACAAATTGTTTACAGCATTTTGACTTTAGAGACTATGCTCAGTCCTGTAACCTAAAAGTATATAAAATATATTCCTTTGGAGAATACTCACAAGCAGATTTCTTTGATAAGATCAGACCTGATTTTACAAAATGGTGTGCTGATAATAATGCATATTGCTGTCCACAATAAAATTAAACACCCAGTATATAACTGGGTGTTCATTTATTAATATTCTAGCCAAGCAAAATAAGCTTCTTTAATTTTGTTTGCTACTTTCTTTGGGGTCAATTTTGTTGTATCTATTACAAAATCATAATTAGACAAATCTTCTTTGTGAACCTGATACAAATTCCAATATCTTTCATTTTCTAGTTTAAATCTTTTTTCCATATCTGCTTTTTGCTCTTCTACAGTAGCAAAGCTTTCTGTGTTTTTTCTTTTTTCATCATTAAAAGCTCTTTCAGCAGCAACATCTGAATCTACTTTTAGATATACTTTAAAAGATTCTGGCACTGCATACCATCCAAGTCTAGCATCAATTATAAAATTGTCATGGTCTTTTGCATATTCAGCTGCACTTTTTTCTATTTGTCTATCAATTTCTGGGTGATCTTTTAAATACTCGTTAAAACTTGTTATATCCATATTCATTTCTTTAGCTAATTTACGAGCATACTCTCCATTTCTATATATTCCATAATTTAGATCTTTAATTAATAATTCTGAAACAGTTCCCTTGCCAGCTGCTAAATCTCCTGCAAGTGATATTATATTTTTTTTCTTTCTCATAAAATTACCCCTTATTCATTAATTTTATTTTCTTCTTTAATATCTTCTGCTTCTTTTACCATTTCTTCTGATTCAATTATTTCTATTTTTCCTTCTGCAATTTCATTAGCTGCAAGTGTTACTGGTGATTCTTCTTTTACACTTGTTTTTACTTCTGAACCTTCAGCTATTTGTCTAGCTCTCTTTGAAGTAGCTATAACTAGTTCATATCTGTTTTTTGCTTTTTTAAGTAATTCTTGAACAGTTGGTTTTACAATCATTTTATTTACCTCCATTTTCTAATTTGCATCTGTTGTCTGTGGTGTTATATCTTTATCTACCCTTCCAGCTACAGTTTCTGGTTGTACGGCAGATAAAATTATATGACCAGAATCCATTATCAAAACAGCCCTTGTTCTTCTTCCATATGTAGCATCAACTGCTGTTTTAGCATCTTTTGCTTCTTGTACCATTCTTTTTATAGGTGCTGATTCTGGGCTTACTATAGCTACTATCTTGTCCGCAGCAACTATGTTTCCAAAGCCAATATTTACTAATTGCATATTCTTCACCCTTTCTACTCAATATTTTGAATTTGCTCTCTTATGTCTTCTAATATTGTTTTTATGTCTACTACTCTATTTGTTATCTCTAAGTTATTTGCTTTTGAACCTATTGTATTTGTTTCTCTATTCATTTCTTGAATCAAAAAGTCCATCTTTTTACCAGTAGGTTCATTTGTTTCTATTAAGTTTCTTAATTGCAATATGTGACTTTTCATTCTTGTAATCTCTTCTTCTACAGAACATTTATCAGCATATATTACAACTTCTTGCATCAGTCTTGATTTGTCTAATTCTTCTGTTTTTAGTAATTCTTTTATTCTTGCTTCTAATTTTACTACATATTCTTCAATAAGTCCAGTAGATAAAGTAAAAATCTCTTGAATTTTACCTTCTATTTGTGATATTTTAGCTTTTATATCTTCTGAAATCTTTTTTCCTTCATTTTCTCTCATTATTAGTAACTGATTTATTGAATCTCTTACTGCTACCAATAATTCTTCTTTTATTTTGTTTTCATCAAAATCATTCTTTATTGTTAGTACATCTGGCAATCTTGATATATCAGTAACTTCAATGTTAGAAGAAAGATTTTCTTCTTCTGCTAGTTTTCTTAAATTTTCAATATACATTTTTGCAAGTTCTGTATTTATTCTTACATTATTTCCTTCTTTGCTATAATTTTCAAAATTAATTGATATGTCTACTTTTCCTCTTTTTATTTTTGATGCAATTTCTTTTCTTATATCTTCTTCCAAATAACTAATTACTCTTGGCATTCTTATGTTTATATCAATATATTTGTGATTCACTGTCTTTATTTCTACTTGATATTCTCTTGAATTTATTGATAAGCTACTTTTACCGTAGCCAGTCATACTTTTTACCATTTTATTTTCCTTCTTCTTTTATTTCTTTTACTTCAGCTTCTGCTACTTTTTTATTTCTTCTTTTAGAAGCTTTTTTTACTGGTTCATCTTTAACAATTTCTTTAATATCACTTAACTTTTTTAAGTCTTCTTGTCTTTCTCTAGTATATAATATTGTTGATTTTAACATATAATATATAGCAAATAAATATGAACCTATTAATATATAAGTTTGTGTACTGCAATTTAATAATTTTGGTATATGTTTTATTAGTAATGTAAATACCGCTAATACTAAAAATTCTAATCCATATATTAATACATTATCATCTTCTTTTCTATAAGATATTTCTATTATTGCTATTGAGATTAATAAAAATATTATACTTGAAATATTTATATATTTTGCTAATATTAATTCAGACACCACTTCATATTGTATATTAAAAAACATAAAATATATCATTATCATTGATGAATATGCTAAATTGGCTAATACATCTCCTGTTATCACATTATTTATATTTTTATATATTTCTTTAATTGTTGTCTTTTTCTTTTCTTCTGCATTGTTTATTTCTATCATGTTTTTGCTCCTTTTTTAAAATCGTAAATTGGGGTCGGTTCCATTTTTTCGCAATTTAGGGTCGGTTCTGTTTTTGCGTCTTTGATTTAATTTTCTAACTCATACATTATAATGCTTAATACATTTAAAGCTACTGTTTCTGTTCTTAAAATTCTATTTCCTAATGTTACTATTTTTGCTCCATTTTCTTTTAGTTCTTGTACATCATTTTCTTCTAGTCCACCTTCTGGTCCAATTACAACTGCTATATTCAAACCTTCTTTTTGATTAAGTTTTCTTTTTAAATTTAATAATTCATTTTTTATATAGTTTTGTTTTTCATTTTCATATGCTACAATTATTGTATCATATTCTTCTTTTAAATTTGCTATATCTTGTACTTTTATAATATGTCTTATTTGTGGTATGTTATTTCTTCCACATTGTTTTGCTGCACTTTCTGCTATCTTTTGCCATCTTTCTATTTTTTTATTTTCATCTTTTGATTCTATTTTTACTACACATCTCTTCATACTTACTGGTATGATTGCATTTACTCCAAGCTCTACAGCTTTTTGAATTATTAGTTCCATTTTATCTGATTTTGGCAATCCTTGGTATATGTCTACTTTTATTTTATTTTCTTGTTTTTCTAATTCTTCTGTAATATTACATAAAATCTCATTATCTAATAAATCTGTTATTTTACAATTATAGGTTTTTCCGTCTTCTTGATTACATATCTCTATTTCATTTCCCGCTTCTTTTCTTAGCACATTTTTAATATGTTTTACATCTTCTCCTATAATTCTAATCTTATTTTTTTCTATTTGATCTGATTTTACAAAAAATCTTGGCATAATTATCTCCTTTTGATGTCTATATTATATTACATTTTCAAGCGAATATCAAGATAGTTTATAAATTTTATCAATAATACAAAAAACAACTCACTCCTGTTATAGGAATGAGTTGTTTTTTTCTGTGTTCGTGTACTAACACAGAATTTAATTAATAATAATTTTCGCTCCTGAATGTGGTCCACGAAACCAGCTCTCTCGCATACAGAAAGAGCTCAAAGACTTTGACCAGTAACACAATTACCATAACGGCACCCAAAGCTACTTTATGAATTGTTTTCATCTTGATCTCTCCTTATAAATTTATTGCAAGTTAGATGTACACCTCTAACAGTTGCCAGAGTTAAATAAAAACGCTAATCTATATTACCACATTCATTTAGTTTTGTCAATCAAATAAGACTTATTTTAGCCAGTCTGGATTTGCCAAATACCAGTCTATTGTCTTTATTATTCCATCTTCAAATTTTGTTTTTGGTTCCCAACCTAATTCTCTTTTTATTTTTGTTGGGTCTATAGCATATCTATAGTCATGCCCTTTTCTGTCTTCTACAAATTCTATTAAGTCCTCTGATTTTCCAAGTCTTTTTAATATAAGTTTTACAATTTCTATGTTTCTTTTTTCATTGTGTCCACCTATGTTATATCTTTCTCCTGCAACTCCATTATGGAATACCATATCTATTGCTTCACAATGATCTTCTACATATAACCAATCTCTTATATTATTTCCTGTTCCATATACAGGTAATTTTTCATTATTTAGAGCTAATTTTATCATGTGTGGTATTAATTTCTCATTATGTTGATATGGTCCATAGTTATTTGAGCAGTTTGTTACATTTACATTCATTTTATATGTTGTATGATATGCAAATGCTACTAAATCTGAACTTGCCTTTGATGCTGAATATGGACTACTTGGTTGTATAGGAGATTCTTCTGTAAAATATCCTGTTTCTCCTAATGCTCCATATACTTCATCTGTTGATATATGTACAAATTTATTTTCTGATCCTTCTCCCCATGCTCTTTTTGCTGCTTCTAATAGTGTGTGTGTTCCTTCTACATTTGTGTGTGTAAATATAAATGGTGTTTTTATACTATTGTCTACATGTGATTCTGCTGCAAAATGAATTACACCATTTATTTGATATTTTTCAAATACTTCTTGCATTTTTTCAAAATCACATATATCTGCTTGTATAAATGTAATTTTATCCTTTACTTTATCTAAATTTGCTAAATTTCCTGCATATGTTAATTTATCTACTACTACTACTTTATAATCTGGATGCTTATTTACAAAATATTCTGCGAAATTTGCTCCTATAAATCCAGCCGCTCCTGTTACTAATACATTTTTCATTTTAAATTCTCTCCCTTTTTAATTTAATATAGTTGCAGCTTTAAAATATAACTATTGAATATGGCAAAGACCTTCGCGAAGACCCGTAATATGTTTTTGCCATGAAATAGTTATATTTTAAAACTTGCTAATTATTTTAAATTCTTGAATAAATCAGAATTTTTAAGTTCTTTAAGTGAAGGCCATTTTGCATCTTTTTCTGATGTTATTAAATCTTCAACTTTTAAATTACCCATAGGCCATTCTATTGCAACATCTGGATCATTAAATTTTAATCCACCTTCTGCTTCATGATTATAGATATCATCACATTTATAAGCAAATTCTGCTTCTTCTGATAATACTAAAAATCCATGTGCAAATCCTCTTGGTATCATAAACATTTTTTTGTTTTCTTCTGTTAATATAACACCTTCCCATTTTCCATATGTACTACTTCCTGGTCTTAAGTCAACTGCTACATCAAATACTTCTCCTTTTATACATCTAACTAATTTTGCTTGAGTATTTTCTTTTTGAAAATGTAATCCTCTTAAAACACCTTTTTTAGATTTTGATTGATTATCTTGCACAAAATCATAGTTTAATCCAATTTCTTCGAAGTCTTTTTTGCTATAAGTCTCCATAAAATATCCTCTATTATCTCCAAATACAGTTGGTTCTATAACGCATACTCCTTCTATTGATGTATCAATTCTTTTAAATTTTCCCATTGTACTTCCTCCCTATTTTTATCCATTTTACAGATAAATAATACCATTAAATATAAAAAAGTGCAAGAGATTCTTGCACTTTTTTAATAATTTTAGAATTGAAATATATCACTTTCGTATATTTCATGATAATCTACTTCTTCACTTTCTAGTATTTTCTTTAAATATTTACCATATTCTGTCTTTTTATATCCTTCTATAGATTTTTCAACTTCTTCCTTTTTCATCCAACCTTGTTTATAAGCAATTTCTTCTAGACATGCTATTTGTATTCCTTGTCTTAATTCAATAGCTTTAACAAAATCTGATGCGTCTGATAATCTATCTGCTGTTCCTGTGTCAAACCAAGCAAATCCATCTCCTAAAGGTATAACTTTTAGTTTTCCTTTTTCCATATATACTCTATTTACATCTGTAATTTCTAATTCTCCTCTTTCTGATGGTTTAATATTTTTAGCAATTTTTATTACTTCATTATCATAGAAATAAATTCCTGGTACAGCTAAAGAAGATTTTGGAACTTTAGGTTTTTCTTCTATTGATAAGGCATTCCCTTTTTTGTCAATTTCAACAACACCATAAGATGTTGGATCTGCTACTTTATATCCAAATATTAAGCCACCTTCTTTTAAATTGTTTGCAGCCTTTAATAGTCTTTGTAGTCTTGAACCATATATCATATTATCTCCTAATATTAAAGCGACATTATCATCTCCTATAAAGTCCTCTCCTAATATAAATGCATCAGCTAGTCCAACTGGTTTTTCTTGAACTTTGTATTCAAATTTCATTCCTAATCTTGAACCATCTCCCAATAAGCTTTTAAATGCTGGTAAATGTACTGGTGTAGATATTATTAATACTTCTCTTATTCCTGCCATCATTAATGCTGATAATGGATAATATATCATTGGTTTATCATATACTGGTAACATCTGTTTGGATACTGCTAATGTTACTGGATATAATCTTGTTGCACTACCTCCTGCTAAAATAATTCCCTTTCTATTTTTCATATTCTTTCACCTCTTCTAAATATCTTTTTAATCCATCTTTCCATTCTGGTATTTCTATTCCTAAATTTAATAGTTTATCTTTTGACATTTGTGAATTAAATGGTCTTTTAGCTTGTGTAATTTTCATCATTTCTATATATTCTTCTGTAGTTACTGGATTTACTTTGCATTCAATCCCTTGTTCTTTTAGTATTTCTTTTGTAAATTCATACCATGTTGTATATCCTTGATTTGTTGCATTATATATTCCATAAGGAATTTTCTTATTTATCGCCTGATATATTATGTTTGTTAAGTCTTTTGCATATGTTGGGCTTCCATGTTGATCTGATACTACATTTATTTCATCTCTAGTTGTTCCTAATTTTGTCATTGTTTTTACAAAATTGTTTCCTCCCACTCCATATAACCATGCTGTTCTAAAAATATAGTATTCCTCCATATTTTTTTCTATTTCTTCTTCTCCACGTAATTTTGTTTTTCCATATGCTGTTACTGGTGCTTTTGCATCATCTTCTTTGTAATCTTTAGATGTGTCAAGATCTCCACCAAATACATAGTCTGTTGATATATGAACTAGTTTTGCTCCTGCAACTTTTGCAGCTTTTGCTAGATTTGCTGGTCCATTACCATTTATTTTATCAGCTAATTCATAGTTTTCCTCTGCTTTATCAACTGCTGTATATGCAGCACAATTTATTATGTATTCTGGTTTTAGATTATTTATATATTCCATTACTGCTCTTTCATCTGTTATATCTAGCTCTGCAACATCTGTTGCTATTATTTCATTGCCTTTTTCAAATTTTTCTTTTACTTCTTTTGCTAACATTCCATTTGCGCCTGTTATTAATATTTTCATTATAATCTCCTTTCTTTTATACATTTAAATAATATCATTAAATAAAGAAAAGTACAAGTTTTTTCTTGTACTTTTTTAATATTTATTATTTATTTAATCCTTTTCTTCCTGGAAATATTGCAACTTCTCCTAATTCATTTTCAATATTTAATAATCTATTATATTTTGCAACTCTATCTGTTCTACATGGTGCACCTGTTTTTATTTGTCCTGCATTTGTAGCAACTGCAACATCTGCAAGTGTTGTATCTTCTGTTTCGCCACTTCTGTGTGATACAACTGCTGTGTATCCATTCTTTTTAGCAAGTTCAATTGCATCTAATGTTTCTGTTAGTGTTCCTATTTGGTTTAATTTAATTAAAATACTGTTTGCAACATTATTATCTAATCCTTTTTGTAGTCTCTTCATATTTGTAACAAATAAGTCATCACCAACTAATTGAATTTTATTTCCTAATCTTTCAGTTAGTTTTTTCCAATTTTCCCAATCTTCTTCTGCTAATCCATCTTCAATTGAGATTATTGGATATTTTTCTACTAATTCAGCTAAGAAATCTATCATTTCGTCTGCTGTTTTTAATTCATTTGTTTTCCAGAAATAATAGCATCCTTCTTTTCCTATTTTTTTAGCTTCATCATACATTTCTGTTGAAGCAACATCTAATGCTAAGCAAACTTCTTCTCCTGGTTTGTATCCAGCTTTTTCTATAGCTTCTACTATTAATTTTAGAGCTTCTTCATCACTTGATAAATTTGGTGCAAATCCACCCTCATCTCCAACACCTGAAGCTAATCCTTTTTCTTTTAATACTTTCTTTAATGTGTGATAAATTTCTGTACACATACGTAAACATTCTGTAAATGATTTTGCACCAACAGGCATTATCATAAATTCTTGTGTACTTACTGTGTTATCGGCATGTTTTCCACCATTTAATATATTCATCATTGGAACTGGTAATGTCTTAGCATTTGGTCCACCAATATAATTATATAATTCCATTCCAAGTGAACTTGCAGCTGCTTTAGCTACTGCTAATGATACACCTAGTGTAGCATTTGCTCCTAATACACCTTTATTATCTGTTCCATCTAATTCTATAAGAGTTTTGTCTATTACAGCTTGATCATAAACATTCATTCCTTCTAATTTTGTTGCAATTATTTTGTTTACATTTTCAACTGCTTTTAAAACTCCTTTTCCCATATATCTTGATGGATCACCATCTCTTAGTTCTACAGCCTCGAAGCTTCCTGTTGAAGCTCCTGATGGTACTAATGCTACTCCGCAAGATCCATCAAATGTTTCTACAGTAACTTGTATTGTTGGATTTCCTCTTGAATCTAAAACTTCTAGCGCTTTTACACTTTCAATTTCTAAAATGTTTTTCATAATAATTTCCTCCTTATTTATTGCACAATATTTGATTTTTAACTTTTTTAGTTTCTTGTTTTGTTGCCAAATATTCTACTCTTTGAGTTGATTTAAAATCTGTAGTGTCATATGTAATTATATTAGTTTTTCTTTTTAAATAAATTCCAGTATCATATTCTTCATCTTTTTTTTCACTTGGTCTTTGATTATTTAAATATTGTTCTATGGCTTGTCTTTCTTTTTTACTATGTGGTTCAATATTTAAATATTTATATCTCCAAAATATATGGTGATTATAATATGATTCTTGAGTTCCTAATATTTTATCATAATTGTATTCTATTTTGAATCTACTATTTTTGATGGTTATTGTTATGTTTGACCAGATTGCTTGTTTAGTTTTGGCAAATTCTTCTCTTAATTTTTTTATACAATCATATAATAACTCTACTAATTTTAAATATTCTTCTTCTTCGATATCATATTTAGCAGGGACTTCATATACATTTATGAATTTTCTTTTCAAAATTCCTTTTGGCATAAAGTAAAAATACATTTCTCCAGTTTGAACTTTTCCAAGTCTATCTATTATAGATGCATAAAGGTATAATTCATCCCATTTTCCAGGTACAATATAAAATATTTTTCGTTGTATTTCTTCATACAATTCTTTTATTCTTTTTGTATTGTTTAACACTTTTTTCACCTTATTTTTCTAAAATGCTCTCGCCTGTCATTTCTTCTGGTTTATCTATTCCTAAAATTTCTAATATAGTTGGTGCTAAATCTGCTAGTTTTCCAGATTTAACTTTTAATGTTTCATTATTACTTACTAATATTAATGGAACTGGATTTGTTGTATGTGCAGTATGTGGTTCTCCCGTTGTATAGTCTATCATTTGTTCGCAATTTCCATGATCTGCAGTTATAATTAGCGTTCCATCATGTTCTAATATACTACTAACAACTTTTTCTACACATTCATCAATCGTTTCTACTGCTTTTATTGCTGCTGGTAAACTTCCTGTATGTCCAACCATATCTGGATTAGCATAATTTAATATAATAACATCATATTTATTACTATTTATTGCTTCTACAACTTTTTCTGTTACAATAGGAGCACTCATTTCTGGTTGTAAATCATATGTTGCTACTTTTGGTGATGGTACTAATATTCTATCTTCTCCTGGATATTGTTTTTCTTCTCCACCATTAAAGAAGAATGTTACATGTGCATATTTTTCTGTTTCTGCAATACGCAATTGTGTTAACCCTTTTTTGCTTAATACCTCACCTAGTGTATTTTTTAATTGCTCTTTTTTGAATGCTATTTTTACATTAGGCATTGTTTCATCATAATTAGTAAAACATACAAAATATGTGTCCATTTTTTTTGTTTCAAATTCTTTAAATTCTTTATCAACTATTGTTCTTGTTATTTGTCTTGCTCTGTCTGGTCTAAAGTTGAAGAATATTACAGAATCATGTTCTTGTATTGTAGCTATAGGTCCTTCAGAATTACAAATAATTGTTGGTTCTACAAATTCATCAAATACTTCTTTTTGATATGAATCTTCTATGGCGATAGTTGCTGATGTTGCTTTATTTCCTTCTCCATTTACTAGTGCATCATAACATTTTTTAGTTCTTTCCCATCTTTTATCTCTATCCATTGCATAATATCTTCCAGATATACTTGCGATTTTTCCAATTCCTTTTTCTTGCATTTTTTCTTCTAACTGCATAATATATCCTTCTGCAGAAGCGGGTGGTGTATCTCTACCATCCAAGAAACAATGTACATATACGTTTTCAAAATCTCTTCTTTTAGCCATTTCTAATAATCCATATAAATGTCTTATATGACTGTGTACTCCTCCATCTGATACAAGACCTAATATGTGTAATTTTGAATTATATTTTTTACAATTTTCTATTGCTTCTGTAAATTCAGGAATTGTAAAGAAATCACCATCTTCTATTGATTTTGTTATTTTAGTTAATTCTTGATATACAATTCTTCCTGCTCCAATGTTTGTGTGTCCGACTTCTGAATTTCCCATTTGTCCTTCTGGTAATCCAACTTTTAGCCCACTTGTATAAACTTGAGTTGTTGGATATTTTTTCATTAGTTTATCAATATTAGGTGTCTTGGCTAGTTTTACTGCATTCCCATCAGTATTTTCATTTATTCCAAATCCATCTAATATCATTAGCATAACTGGTTTTTTGTCCATTTTCCTCAACTTTCCTTTCTAGTCTGGTAATTTATGCATCAAAGTTTACTATTTTACTGAATTCTTCTGCTTTTAGGCTTGCTCCACCTACTAAGCCTCCATCTATGTCTGACATTTCAAATAATTCTTTTGCATTTGATGATTTTACGCTACCACCGTACTGTATTATAACTCTTTCTGCTTCATTTTGTCCATAAATTTCTGATAATTTTTTTCTAATTTGTATAATTGTGTTGTTAGCGTCTTCTTTTGTTGCTGTTTTTCCTGTTCCTATTGCCCATATTGGCTCATATGCTACTATAATTTTTTCCAAATCTTTTGTTTCTATTCCTTCAAATGCTTTTTCTACTTGGTTAGTTATTATTTTTTCTGTTATTCCCTGCTCTCTTTGTTCTAGAGTTTCTCCGACACATACTATTGGTTTTAGTCCAATTGCTAGAGCTGATTTTATCTTTTTATTTACAGTTTCATCTGTTTCTGCAAAATATTGTCTTCTTTCAGAATGTCCAATAATTACATATTCTACTCCTATAGATTTTAACATTTGACCAGATACTTCTCCTGTATATGCTCCTTTTTCTTCCCAGTGCATGTTTTGTGCTCCTATTTTAATATTTGTTCCTTGCACATTTAATAGGGCATAAAATAGATCCGTATATGGTACACATAATATTACTTCATTTTTTGTGTCTTTTACAAGTGGTGTTAATTCTTCTATAAAACTTATTGCTTCATTTGGAAGCATATTCATTTTCCAGTTTCCTGCAATTACTTTTCTTCTCATACTTTTCTCGTATAATCAATTATATAGAAATATTAATCTATTTAATTGATTAATCCCTTTCTTTTAAATTTTTGATATATTATACTTCGCGATGTATAATATACATAATACACTGTGGATTTGTTTCTATATTTTTACAGCCATTTTTTGGACTGGTCGAAGGAGACCCAAACCACAGATTCTCCTTCTTCTTTTAATACATAATATCAATTATATAAGTATTGAATAAAGCAAAGGCACCCGACGAATGCCCCAGCTATGTTTTTGCTATGAAATAAGTATATAATTGAATATTATTTATTTAATAAACATTCTATTCCTGGTAACTTCTTTCCTTCTAAGAATTCTAATGAAGCTCCTCCACCTGTAGAAATATGCGTCATTTTATCTGCCAATCCTGCTTTTTCAACAGCTGCTGCTGAATCTCCACCAC
>CAMEJH010000015.1 GCA_945919455.1 uncultured Clostridium sp.
ATGACATAATCAAATAATAATTTTACTATGACATTATCAAAAATTAATTACATAATCTTTTTGATTTATGTTTACTATTTTTTCATATTATGGTATAATTCAAAATGTAAAGGAGAAAAATCATGGTAGAATTACTTTCACCAGTTGGTGACTTTGAATGTTTAAAAGCAGCTGTGCAAAATGGTGCAGATGCTGTTTATTTTGGAGCAAATTTATTTAGTGCAAGAGCTTTTGCATCTAATTTTGACAATGATGCTTTAGAAAAAGCAATAAATTATGCAAAAATACGTGGTGTAAAAACAAATCTTACTCTAAATACTCTTATAAAAAATAATGAAATGGCAGAAGCTATTAATCTTGCCAAAAAAGCTTATCATTTAGGAATAGATGCAATTATTGTGCAAGATCTTGGACTTGCAAGATTTTTAATAAAAAATTTTCCTGGATTGCATGTGCATGGAAGTACACAGATGTCTATTCATAATTTAGAAGGAGCCTTAGAATTACAAAAACTAGGCTTTTCTCGTGTTGTTCTTTCTCGAGAACTTAATTTATCAGAAATTGAATATATCTGCAAAAATTCTAATATTGAAATTGAAGCATTTGTTCATGGTGCTTTATGTATTTCTTATTCAGGACAATGCTTATTTTCTAGTATGATTGGTGGACGCTCTGGTAATCGTGGAAAATGTGCACAGCCTTGTAGACTTCCTTATGAATTATTAGAAAATGATACATCTATAGATACTGGATATCTTTTAAGTCCACGAGATTTATGTGGTTTAGAATTTTTGCCTCAACTTGTGAATGCAGGCGTTACATGTCTAAAAATTGAAGGTAGAATGAAAACTCCTGAATATGTTGCAACTGTAACTAGAATTTATAGAAAATATTTAGATATGGCTATTAATGGAGAAAATTTTAAAATTGATGAACAAGATAAAAAAGATTTGTTACAAGTATTTAATCGTGGTGGATTTTCTGATGGACATTTAAATACTCAAAGCAATCACAGTTTAATTTATAAGCAAAAACCTAATAATATGGGGATATTTGTTGGTACAATTTCAAATTTTAACAGCAATCATGGTCATATCTCTTTTAAAACAAATGATATATTAAGAATTGGGGATAAAATCAGTGTTGAAAATAAGAAACATGAAATTTCTACTTATACAATTTCAGAATTGATGATTAATGATAAAAATATTAAACAAGCAAATTCTGGAGATAAAATAAAAATTGGTAGAATGAAAGGAAATATTTCTGTCGGAGATAAAATATATAAAATTTCTGATAAAATTCTTACTACCTCTGCCCTTGACTCTTTAAATAAAGAACTAAAAAAAGTAAGTCTAACTTGCAATATCTCTATAAAAAATAATGCTCCTATCTCTATTAGTTTAAGTGATGAAAATCACGTTAAAATTGATATCGTTTCAGATGTTATTCCTATTGAAGCAATAAATTCACCTATTACTAAAGAGCGCATTGCAAGTCAATTTTCAAAAACTAATAATACTCCTTTTCAATTTAGCAAAATTGAAATTGATCTAGATGATGATTTATATATTCCAAGTATAAGTGCATTAAATGAACTTAGAAGGCAAGCTCTATATCAATATGAACAAAAGCTTATAAATAGTTTTAAAAGAAAAATTAGTAATATTCCTGATTTTTGTTATGAACAAAAATCAAATATAATACAAAATAAGCAAATATCTTTACTATTAAATATATTAAATGCTAATTTGGATTATAATAATTTGCATGGAATTGATAGTATATATATTCCTCTTAAATATTTTGTTTTAAAGCAATATTCTGTAGTATTAAAAAATATTACAGAAAAATTTGATACATATATTTATATGCCTACAATTATCAGGAAAAACTATCTAAATTTAATTGTAAAAAATTTAGATAATATATTAAACAATTATAAAATTAAAGGATTTGTTATTTCTAATTTAGGTAATTTGGAATTATTAAAATCCTATGTTAACAATTATCAATTTATTGGTAATTATACTTTAAATGTATATAATAATTTAACAATTGATGAATTAGATGTTGACACAATTACTTTGTCTCCAGAACTTAATAATTTAGATTTACAACAATTTACAACAGCCAAAAATACTGAATTAATAGTTTATGGAAGAACTCCTTTAATGAATTCTAATTATTGTTTACTTGGAAAAGCTAATAAATGCTATGCTTCTTGTGATAAAAAGTGCTTATCTTCTAATAAATATTATTTAAAAGATAGGCTTGGCTTTAATTTTAGAATTATACCTGATAACATTGATACTGTTACAACTATTTATAATAGTAAAATTACTTCTATTACTCATAAAGATATTAATGTAAAACGTGCACGAATTGATATTTTAGATGAATCTGTCTCAGAAATTAATGACATTATTGATACTGTTAAAACTGGTGAAAAACTTGAAGGAAAAAATTTTACTAATGGTAATTTTAATAGAGATGTATAATATGTAAAATTTGCTTTTTATTTATTTTTATAGTATAATTAACTTATACACTTTTTTGAAAGAGGGCTTGTTCATGTTAGCTGTACATCCTGGCAAAGATTTCTTCCGCAAATATCCGAATGAAATTTGCATCCTGAAGTCCGAATCTGGATTTAACATCAAATTTTCGGAGGAGGTAGAACACGAAGTTCATTATTACGATATTGTAATGCATGAACTTTTTGAACCTAGTGATTGCATTGATGCAATGCTTGGTATGGAGACCAGAGAGCGCACTCGTATTCACATTAGCGAAGAAGCCTATCGATTAATTCTTAAAGCCTGTGAAATTAACGAAATGTTTTTTGAAGGCTGAATTTTCTCCCACCGGTCTTTCCGGTGGGAGTTATTTTATTATATCAAAAACAATTTTATAATTATCAGGAAAATAGCCCCAGGAATTCCTAATATTCCGTACCAGAATTGAAGTATATATGTTTAACCCTATATGAAATCCTAATAAGCTTCCTACAATATTAATTATACATATTAATATGCCTCCTAATACAGAATTAAATACTAATTTTAAAATCCATTTTATTGGAATTATAAAAATTTTGCCTATTATAAATAACATGCATATACAAGATACAAATATTAGAATATTTATGTTCAATGGTATCACCTCAAAAATAGTAATTTACTACTATTTTTATGTTTAATTTTGGACAAATATTCTTATACTGCCATATTATTTTTTCTAAGTAATCTAATTTTTAATTCATTTATTCTGTTTAATACTATACCATTTCTTTTAGCTATTTTTATTAAATAATCTAACTTAGCTTGGTGTGCTTTTATTTGATAAGTATAATAATCTATTAAATCATCTTCCGCATATTCGAAATTACTTCTTGCTACTTTTAATCTTTCTTTAGTTTCTAATATTGTTTGCATTAATTCTACTTTTCTCTCTTCTTCTGTTTTTCCTTTTAACATTTTTTCTAACAAATATTCTTCTTGCATACATTTATCTCCTTTAACATATTTTGCTATTATTGTATGCAATTTAAAGAAAATTTATCCATATAAAAGTGCAAAAATTACGATTCCTATTGATTGTATAATAAATAAGTTTAAAATATTAGACATTAATAAATTATTTGTCGCCTCCACAACTCCAAGAATATCATTTTTGGAGTTTTTGTGATGTTTCTGTGATTCAAAAAATGTTATTAATTCTGGAAGACTTGTAACAAATCCTAGTACTACACCTATAACAAATTCTGGTACATTAAATCTATTACATAAATTTTCTAAATTATTTCCTAGTAAATTACCTATAAAAAATAGTAAAATTCCTGATATTGCTAATATTATTATATTTTTAGCAACTTTCTTTTTGTTTCCTCTTTCCCATCTATCTTCTTTTTTTAAAATGTTTTCAATTTCTTTATCTTCACTTTTTAAGTATAATTTATGTGCATTGTTATTAATCTTTTTAAATCCAAAATAAAATAAGATAAAAAAAGGAACCATTGCTAATTTTAATTCACTATTTAAAAATATGAATAATATTGGAATAATAATTGTTATTCCTACTAGTATCAAATCCATTTTTATTGCTTTATTTTTCAGTGTTTTTTGATTTTTATTTAAAAAAATTGCAGCATAATATTGTATTAAATTTATTGTATTAGAACTTAAGACATTATAAATACTAGCACTAATAAGTCCATTAAAGCTGGATACGCTTATTGTTAATAGCTCTGGAATCGAAGTTGCAATTCCTGCTATATCTCCTACTGTTTTTGGTTTTAAATTTAAATTTTCTGCTAAATTTCTTAATGTTTTTACAAGTATGTTTTTTGAAATTAGTACTATCAGTCCTGAAAATACTATAAATTGAATAATTTCGAAAAATAACTCCATAATTACTCTCCTTTGCTTCTATTATTCACAAATTATGTAATTTTTATTGATATTTATTCATTTTTATTGTATAATAATATCATTAAATTGTAAATACAAGGAGGAATTTTTATGGAACAAGTACAAATCGGAAGAGTTTATAGACATTTTAAAGGAAATTATTACTTTGTTGAAAATGTTGGATATGATTCGGAAACGCAAGATAGAATGGTAATCTATAAACCTTTATATGAAAGAGAAGATGGTAAATCCATTTGGGTTCGTCCAGAATCGATGTTCTTGTCAGAAATTCCATTAGATAGACCTGACAATATTACACATCAAACACATAGATTTGAAATAGTTGAATTTTAGAAAGGAAGTTTTAACATGATAGATATTAAATTAATTAGAGAAAATCCTGAATTGGTAAAAGAAAATATTAAAAAGAAATTTCAAGACCAAAAATTAGTTTTAGTTGATGAAGTTTTAAATTTAGACAAAAAAAATAGAGAAGCAAAATTAAATGGAGATAATTTGAGAGCTGAAAGGAAAAAATTAAGTGAACAAGTAGGTTCTTTAATGAAAAATGGTCAAAAAGATGAAGCTAATAAAGTAAAAGAAGAAGTTCAAAAAATAAATGATGCATTAAAAGAAAATGAAGAATTAGAAGAAAAATATTCTGAAGAAATAAAAATAAGAATGATGAAAATACCTAATATTTTAGATGAATCAGTTCCTATTGGAAAAGATGATAGTGAAAATGTTGAAGTTCAAAGATTTGGAGATCCAATTGTTCCAAATTATGAAATTCCATATCATGCAGATATTATAGATAAATTTAATGGACTAGATAAAGAAAGTGCAGGTAGAACAAGTGGTGTTGGATTTTATTATTTAGTCGGTGATATTGCAAGATTACATGAATCAATGCTTGCATACGCTCGTGACTTTATGATAAATCATGGTTTTGCATATTGCATTCCTCCATTTATGATTAGAAGTGATGTTGTAAATGGTGTTATGTCTTTTGATGAAATGGAAGCTATGATGTATAAAATTGAAGGAGAAGATTTATATTTAATTGGTACTTCTGAACATAGTATGATTGGTAGATTTAAAGATCAAATTGTTGATGAATCTCAACTACCTATTACTTTAACTTCTTATTCTCCATGTTTTAGAAAAGAAATTGGTTCACATGGTCTTGAAGAAAGAGGTTTATATAGAGTTCATCAATTTGAAAAACAAGAAATGATTGTTCTTTGTAAACCAGAAGAGTCTATGGACTGGTATAACAAAATGTGGCAAATGTCTGTAGAATTATTTAGAAGTTTGGATATTCCTGTAAGACAACTTGATTGTTGCAGTGGAGATATGGCAGATTTAAAAGTAAAGTCTTGTGATATTGAGGCTTGGAGCCCACGCCAACAAAAATACTTTGAAGTTTGCTCTTGTTCTACATTAGGTGATGCACAAGCAAGACGTTTAGGAATTAGATATAAATCTAAAGATGGAAATAAGTTTGTTCATACATTAAATAATACTGTTTTAGCTACTCCAAGAGCTTTAATTGCATTACTTGAATGTAATTATAATGAAGATGGAAGTGTTAATATTCCAAAAGTTTTACAACCTTATATGGGTGGTAAAGAAAAATTAACACCAGTTAAATAAATCATATTATAATAAATTAATTACAAGTAAAATAAATAACTATTTCATAGTCAAAACATAGCTAGGGTCTTCCTATTGGTCTTGACTTTATTCACTAGTTATTTATTTTACTTGTATTATTTTTATTTATATATTTATTGAAATATGCCATATTTCGTGTTATAATGTTTGCGGTATAGTTTTTATGTAACTTTGTCCCTAAATTTAGAAACAAAGGAGGTTTTGTTTTTGGGTAACGTTACAGTTGTTGTTGGACTTCAATGGGGTGATGAAGGCAAAGGCCGAGTTTCCCACTTTGTGTCCAACGATGCTATCTGCGTTCGGTCCACTGGCGGTAATAATGCAGGGCATACTGTTGTAGCAAATGAAAAAAAGTTTGCTCTTCATCTGCTTCCTGCATCTATCATCAAGCCGAACAATGTTAGCATCATTGCCCCTGGCGTAGTTATTGATCTCAAAGTTCTTTCTGATGAAATCGATATGCTCCAGGCAGCAGGAGTCAAAATTGCACCTCAGAATCTTATTATCAGCCCCCGTGCTCATATTATCATGCCTTATCATATCTCTATGGATAAATTGCATGAAGAGCTCAAAGGCAGTCATAAGATTGGCACTACTCTTCGTGGAATTGGTCCCTGCTATTCTGACAAGGTAAATCGCATTGGTATTAGAATGGATGATCTCGTACATTGCAACAGTTCACAGTTACTTGAAAAAGTAGTTGCATCTTCTCGGGCAAGTTCTCTAATGGAATCTGCAATGGCTTCTGAAAGTATTACTTATGACTTTCCGGCTCTTGTTAACGACTATTTGCTTAAATACAAGAAAAAGCTGGCAAAGTACATTCGTGATGAACGAGAAGTTCTGCTTCCCGCGCTTGAAAAAGACAAAAAAATCGTAGTTGAAGGAGCTCAGGCTTTGTACTTGGATTTGGATCAAGGTGACTATCCTTTTGTTACCTCCTCTAATCCTTCTACATCTGGCACAATTGCTGCTGCTGGTATTGGACCTAAGCATGTAAAAAATGTTTATGGAATCATGAAGGCATACTGCTCTCGTGTTGGAGAAGGTCCATTTAATACTGAGCAAAAAGGCACTGTTGGTCATCTAATTCGTGAATTAGGTCATGAATATGGTACAACCACTGGTCGCCCCCGCAGATGTGGATGGCTTGATTTGGTTCGTTTGAAAAACGCAATCCTCATCAATGGAGTTACTGCTCTTTGCTTGAACCATCTCGATACTATTGGCAAAGTTGGCTCTCTTTATGGCAAAATTCGAGTATGTACTTCTTATGTCTACAAATCTCATGGGTATAAAAAGGAAATTACCTATGTGCCTGTGGATGGAGAAAATTGTACTCCTGTTTATCAAGATTTCATTGATGGATGGGACACCTCTGGATGTACTACTTATGATGAGCTTCCCAGTAATGCAAAGGATTTCATCCAATTCATCGAGGAATACACTGGTGTTCCCGTAAAATACATCGGTGTTGGTCCTGATGAAAAAGATACCATTGTCAGATAACACTTGTAAACGTTACAAAAAACTTACCACAAGAAGGCTTCCTATGGGAGCCTTCTTTGTTTTAGTTGTTTTTATATATTTTATATGTTATAATATAAATGTTTTAGGAGGTTATTTATTATGATTATAAAAAATCCAAAATTTGAAGTCTCAGCTGTAAAACCAAACCAATATCCTGCCAATGGATTGCCTGAAATTGTTTTAGTAGGCAAGTCTAATGTCGGAAAATCTAGTTTTATAAATACTATGATTAATAGAAAAAATTTGGCTCGCACCAGTAGCGAACCAGGAAAAACTCGTCAAATTAATTTTTATAATATGGATAATTTATTTTATTTTGTTGATTTACCTGGATATGGTTATAGCAAAATGTCTAAGCAAGAACAAATTAAAGTTGGAGAATTTATTGAATATTACTTATCTAATAGAAAAGAAATTTGTTTAATTATATTTTTGGTTGATATTAGGCATGATCCTACTTCAAATGATTTTTTAATGTATGATTATGTTATTAGAAGTGGCCTTCCTTGTATTATTGTAGCCAATAAAGCTGATAAAATTGCTAAAACAAAAGTTGATGATTATGTAAAAAACATTCAAAAACAGCTTAATCCTATTGGAGATATTACTACTCTCCCATTCTCTTCTGAAAGAAAGATTTATAGTGATGAGGTTTGGAATATAATAAAAAACGTAATTTAGGGTCGATTCCCTTTTTACGTTTTTTTCGTAAATTTGTGCCGGACCTTTTTTTGTGAAAAAAATGCAAAAAAAGGTCCGGCACAAATTTATATTTTTTTAGTTATAGCTTTCAAAGCTTTTGGTCTTTCTAAGACAACAACATGTCCACAACCTTGGCATTTTAATTTAAAATCTACACCTACTCTAGTTATTTCCCATAACTTGCTCCCACAAGGATGGGCTTTTTTGGTTTTTACAATGTCTCCAACATTATATTCCATATTGTTGTCCTCCTTTCAAATTGTTGGGCTTATAACCAAAAAATCTATTTTAACTTTTTTATTGCTACTTCTAAACGTTTAACAACTTTTTCTTTTCCTAATACTTGCATAATTTCGTACATATCTGGTGTATTAGTTCTTGATGTTAAAGCAACTCTTATTACTGTACTTACATCTCCTACATGTGCTTTATACATTCCTGGGTTTGCTTTAAATTCTTTTACTTCTCCAGCATATCCCATTTCAACTGCTAAAGCTTTTATTTTATCAAACCACGCTTGTTTGTCATCATTTTCATCATAATATTTTTCAATATATAATGATAAGATTTTCTCTATGCTTTCTTTTTCATTTATTGCAGGTTGATATGGATATTCTTGTTCTTTCTCGTAAAATTTTTCATCATACATATATTCAATATTTTCTTTTACATCTGACCATTTTGAAATATCTTTTCTAGGCTTTTTATTTCCTCTTTCTATTCCAAATACTTTTAAAGCATATTCTTTATCAGCTAACATTTCTGCTAATTCTGAATCATATTCTTTAGCCCATTCTAAAGATCTTTCATATACTTCTTCTGCTGTCATTTTTGATATTACTGTTTTTCCAATATCTAATAATTTCACCATATCAAATAATGCACCACTTACACTCATTTTGTTTAATTGAAAATCAAATTCTTCCATTGGTTTGTCTGGGTTTGCTCTTCTCCAATTTTCAAATGTTGAATTAGCAATATTTAATAAATATTCTTTTACTGCTACAACTGGTATTCCTTGTTCTTTATAATATGAAACTGCAGCTTCTGGGTCTTTTCTCTTACTTAATTTACGTTTATTTCCATTGTCATTTTTCATAATAGGTGATATATGAGCATATTTAGGTGCTTTAAATCCTAATTCATGGAATAGTTGTAAATGTAATGGAACTGATGATAACCATTCATCACTTCTTATTACATGAGTTGTTCTCATTAAATGATCATCAACTGCATGTGCAAAGTGATATGTAGGTAATCCATCGGCTTTAATTATTACTATGTCTAAATCATTTTCTGGAAAATCTACATTTCCTTTTATTATGTCTTTATGTTTGATTTTTCTATCTTCTCTTCCAGGAGATTTAAATCTTATTATATAATGTTCTCCATTTTTTACTTTTTCTACCATTTCTTCTACTGTAAGATTTCTGCATTTCGCCCATACTCCATAATATCCTGGTCTTATTTTTGCAGCTTCTTGTTTTTGGCGTATTTCTTCTCCTTCTTCTGGAGTGCAGAAACATGGATATGCTTTTCCTTGTTCTATTAAGTATTTTGCATATGCTTGATATATATCTTTTCTTATGCTTTGTTTATATGGTCCATATTTTCCTATTTCTTCTGTATCTGAAATCATTCCTTCATCTGGTGCCATATCAAAATCTTTTAAAGAATTTACTATTCCTGTTACACCATTTTCTACTTCTCTTTTTTGGTCTGTATCTTCTACTCTTAAGAAAAATACTCCTCCTGTTTTTTGTGCTACTTCTTTTGCAACAAGTGCTTGATATAGTCCACCAATATGTACAAATCCAGTAGGACTAGGAGCAAATCTTGTTACAATTGCTCCTTCTGGTAAATTTCTTTCAGGATATTTTTCCTCATAATATGATATGTCTTTCGCATTTGGAAAGATTAAATTTGCTAAATCTTTATAATCCATCTTATACCTCCATTATAATTGGAATTATCATTGGGTTTCTCTTTGTTTTTATAAATAGATAATCACGTAAGTTTTCTTTTACTGTTGATTTTATTGTTGCCCAATCACGAACTCCTCTTTCTTCACATTTTGAAATTTCATGTCTTACAACACTTTTTACATCATCCATTAAATTTTCAGATTCTCTTACATATACAAATCCTCTTGATATTACATCAGGTCCTGCAACTACTTCTCCTGTGCCAGAATCCATTGTTAATACTATTACTATTAATCCATCTTGTGCTAAATGTTGTCTATCTCTTAGTACTATATTTCCAACATCTCCTACTCCAAGTCCATCTACTAGTACTCTTCCGCTTGTTACTGTTCCTGTGAATTTGGCTTCATTTTTGTTTATTTCTAAAACTCTACCATTATTCATCATTAATATATTATCTTTTTCTATTCCCATCATTTGTGCAGTTTCGCTATGTGCCCTTAGTTGTCTATATTCTCCATGAACTGGTATAAAGTATTTTGGCTTTGCTAATGCTAATATTAGTTTTTGCTCTTCTTGGCAAGCATGTCCTGATACATGTATATCTGCTAATGCACTATATACTACTTCTGCGCCTAGTTGCATTAAGTCATCTATTACTTTTGATACATATTTTTCATTTCCAGGTATTGGTGTTGCTGATATTATTATTAAGTCATTTGGAGTTATTTTTACTTTTCTATGGTCACCTGCAGCCATTCTTGTTAAAGCTGACATTGGTTCTCCTTGACTTCCTGTTGTTATTATTACTAATTGATCATCAGTATAACTTCCTATCATATCTATGTCTATAAATAGATTTTCTGGACATTTTATATATCCAAGTTCTGCAGCTGTTGTTATAATGTTTATCATACTTCTTCCACATACAGCTATTTTTCTACCATATTTTACTGCAGAATTTACTATTTGTTGTATTCTGTGTACATTTGATGCAAAAGTGGCTACTACAATTCTTTTCGTACAGTTCAAAAATAGTTTGTCAAACACTTCTCCTACAGAACTTTCTGACATTGTAAATCCTTTTCTTTCTGCATTTGTACTATCTGACATTAATGCTAGTATTCCTTTGTTTCCTAATTCTGCAATTCTACTTAAATCCATTAGCTGTCCGTCTATTGGTGTATAATCTACTTTGAAGTCTCCTGTATGTAAAATTGTTCCAGCTGGTGTTGTTATTGCTAGCATTACTGAATCTGGTATACTGTGTGAACTTCTAATAAATTCTACTTTAAAGTTATTTCCTAATCTAATTGTCTCTCCTTGACTAATTATATGCATATCTGTACTTCTTAATATTTTGTGTTCTTCTAATTTATTATTTATTAATCCTGCTGCTAGTCTTGTTGCATAAATTGGCACATTTATTTGTTTTAGGAAATATGGTATTCCTCCTATATGATCTTCATGTCCGTGTGTAATTACTAGTCCTTTTATTTTTTCTTGATTTTTTACTAAATATGTTATGTCTGGTATTACTAGGTCTACTCCTAACATATCATCTTCTGGGAATGATAGTCCACAGTCTACTACTATTATTTCATCTTCATATTCAAATACTGTTATATTTTTTCCTATTTCATGTAATCCTCCTAATGGGATTATTTTTAAGTTTGATTTTTTAAATATATCCTCTGAGCTTCTTGTTTTTCTAGTCTTTTTTGTTCTTTCTCCTTCTTTTTTATAATTTTTTCTTTCTCTTGTTCTTTTTGTTTTTTCTGCTACTGTTCCTGTTATTTCTTTTGGAACATTATTCTCATCTGTCATATTTTCTTTTTCTCCTCTCTTTTCTTTCTCATAAGAATACAATTTACAAATGTAATTGCATAAGTTATATATATAACTTAATTTCATTTTACGTACAAATATAATATCAAATAAAGCTTATTTAACATGAAAATACCGCTCCTATCATGTTTTATAAACTTATGTATATATTTAGTTTTCCGCTCTTTTCTTAATTATTCGCTTCTTTTATCTCTTTAATACATTAAAATAAAATCTCTTTTTCGCCCTTTGGCAATCTGATTGAAATTATAACATATTTTGATATTTTTGTCAATAAATTACAAAAATGCCAATTACTAATCTTTTATTTACTTATTTTTATCAATATGATAAAATCAAACTATATTTGAAAGGAGAATGTAAAAATGGAAAAACCTTTAATTTTGGCATCTAAGTCAGCAATTAGGAAAAAAATGCTAGAAAGAGCCAATATTCCTTTTGAAATTATTGTGAGTAATGCTGATGAAACACCAGATTTATCTAAAAGTTTTGGAGAGCAATTAAAAGAAATTTCAATGAAAAAAGCAAAAGTTGTATTTGAAGCAACAGTAGACAGAGGTGAAAGAATAATTGTTGCAGCAGATCAAAATATTGTTTTTAATAATGTTATGTATGGAAAACCAAAAAGCTTAGATGAAGCTAGGAAGTTAATTAAATCTATGGAAGGAAATAATAATATTTATGCATATGTTGGAAATTCAATAATCTATGCAAATGGAAATACTATAATTAAAGTAATTAATAATTACGATATTTCTAGAATGAGGATGGATAATATTTCTGACAAAGAACTTGAAGATTATTTAACAAATCAAAAACCTTTAACAAAATGTGGCGGAATCAGTATTGACGATGCTAAATTTCTTCATTTAGAAGAAGGAAGAATGTCAACAGCTTGTGGAATGACAATTGAATATTTACAAGATTTGTTATCTACTTTTTAAAAACATAAAATAAAAAAATCTTAGAAGTTTTAAATTTCTAAGATTTTTTATGGTGGACAGGGATGGATTCGAACCATCGTACTCATATGAGAACAGATTTCTTACTACTATAGTTTTCACTACCATTAAATAACTAATGTTTGTAGTCTGGACTTTCTCTTCATCTTTTCAGATGCCAGGTATAAAGTCTCTACACTCGAAATTTCTTTCTAGCTCGGGATTATCATCAGCATATCTGTTAAGACTTCCCCGACTTAGCCTAGTTTACACTATACAATTTCTTGTATAGGCTGCAATTTCTGCTTATAAAGCAAAGCATACAGTCTGCCGCCTTTAGCCACTCGGCCACCTGTCCAAATTTTTATTACATCGCTGTAATAAAAAAATGGTGCTCCCACTAGGACTTGAACCTAGGACCCACCGGTTATGAGCCGGTTGCTCTGACCAACTGAGCTATGGGAGCATTTCATTTCTTTTATTGCTTAACGCAAGACTAAGTATAATCTATTTTTAGCTAATTGTCAATACTTTTTTAAAATTTTTTTAAAATTTGTACTAATTTTATCTTCTAAAGAAATATAACTTACTATAAATTTTTCTATAATATAAAAAACTGGTAATAATACCAGTTCTTCTTTTATCTACTAATTATTATCTTTTTTCTTACCAAAAGTAACTTCTTGGAATAAAAAGTCTTTTACTTTTGCCCAAGTGATTTCTTGATATAAGAAATCATTTATTTCGTCTTCAATTTTTTGTTGATATGGTGTAAGTTCAACTTTTACATCATAAAATAGTACTGATTTTACTTTATTCCAAAAACCTGTCTTAGTTGGTAAATTTGTATTTAGAGTATCTGTTGCTACAACTGCATTTGCAACATTTGCTTCTGCAACTCCTGCTTCACTTGTTTTTACTCCTCCATAAACTCCTGGAACTTCTTCTATATTTGCCATAATTTTATTCCTCCTTTGTAGTAGTTAAACTTTTTCTACATTATTTATATAACACTTTAGCAAAATTATCAAGTATTTTTGTTAAAATTTATATTAAGTTTATATTACAAAATTATTACATTTGTAATATATTTTTATATTAACTTTCCACATATTCTACATCAGCTGTTAAAACTTTTACTGTTTTTATTGTATTCTCTAGTTCTTCAGCTGTTTTATACTTTACTAAAATATAGTTTTGTGTGTGACCTTTGTAATATTCTTTTTCTCTATCTTCAAATAATACTTCTACATCTTTTCCTATATATTGTTCATTATATTCTTTTTCATTTTTATTAGAAAGTTCTATCAACTTTTTACTTCTTTGTTCTTTAATATTTCCATCTATTTGATTAGGCATAACAGCTGCTCTAGTTCCCCTTCTTGGAGAATATGGAAATACATGCATTTTATAAAATTTTATTTCTTCTAAAAATTGATATGTTTGTTTAAATTCTTCTTCTGTTTCACCAGGAAATCCTACTATTATATCTGTTGTTAGTATGACATCTTTATAATACATTCTTAGTCTTTCTACAATTTTTCTAAATTCATCTGTTGAATATTTTCTATTCATTCTATTTAAAGTTTCATTACACCCGCTTTGTAATGACAAGTGAAAATGATGACATATTTTATTTAGTTTTACTAATCTTTTTATAAATTCTTCAGTTATGATCGTTGGTTCTAATGAACCTAGTCGTATTCTTTCAATTCCATCTATTAAATTTATTTTCTCTAATAAGTCAATTAATCCATTTTCATTATTAAAGTCTCTTCCATATGATGCAATATGTATTCCTGTTATCACAACTTCTTTTATTCCTTTTTTAGATATTTGTGTTATTTCATTTATTATACTTTCTTTGCTTCTGCTTCTTACTCTTCCTCTTGCATACGGAATTATACAGTATGAACAAAATTGATTACATCCGTCTTGAATCTTTACTACAGCTCTTGTTTTTTCTGTATAAGTTATTTGTCCCATATCTATGAATTCTTTTTGATTTGAAATGTCTTGTATTTTAATTAGTTTATCTTTTTCTTTTATAAATTTTTCTACATATTTTACAATATCATTTTTCTCATCATTGCCTAATACTATGTCTATTTCAGGCATTTCCTCTAATTCTGCTTTTGCTACTTGAGCATAGCACCCTGTTGCTACTATTACTGCATTAGGATTTTTTTCTTTTATTTTTCTTAATGCTTGTCTTGATTTTCTATCTGACATATTTGTAACTGTACATGTATTTACAATACATATATCTGCTATTTCTTGTTCTATATCTACTATTTCATATCCTGATTCTTTAAATTTTTGTATCATTCCATTTGTCTCATATTGATTTACCTTACACCCTAATGTATAAAAACTTACCTTTTTCATAACTACCTCTTTATTCAATAAGCGTTGCTCCTATTATTCCTGCATCATTTTTTAATTTTGCATGTTTTATTATTATATCATCTCTTCTGTTAAATAGCAAGTTTCCATTTAATAAAGTTTGTTTTAACGGATTATATAGTATTTTTTCATATTCAGCAAAGCTACCTCCTATGCATATTGCTTCTGGTTCAAATATATTTATAATATTTGATATTCCTATACTTAAGTCTTCAACATAATTACGTATCATATATTTTAATCTTGGATCATTTTCATTTTTTATTATAAAATCTCTTATTACTTCACCATCTATTGAATTTAAATTGTATTCTTTTGATATTTTTTCTTTAAATCTTTTTATACTTGCATAGGTTTCAAAACAACCTCTTTTTCCACAATTGCATAATGTTCCATTTTTTTGTATGATTGTATGGCTAAATTCAAATCCTGGAACACCTTTAGGTTCTAGCAATTTTCCATTAAAAATTACTGCACCTCCTACTCCTGTTCCAATACATAAAAATATGCTATTTTGATATGGTGCAAGTTCTCCATATTTTTGCTCTGCTAATGCCGCACATTTTGCATCATTCTTTAACTTAACTTCCATATGTAATATTTCTTTTAATCTTGATCCTAAATCATAGTTTTCTATTCCTAAATTTACAGCCTTAATAATTCTATTTTCTGATACTGTCCCAGGTATAGCAATTCCTATTCTTTCCACATTGTTTACTAGTGACATTTGCATAACATTTTCTGCTATGAATTCTTCTATAATTTCTTTTATGTCTGTTTTATCTTCTAAAAATTTTTCTGCTTTTTGGATTATATTTCCACTTTCATTTACTAATCCTATACCTATATGACTTCCACCTACATCTACTCCAATTTTCATATCTATATTTTCATTCCTTTCATTTTTCTATGGCTAACTAAAAAACAAGACCTGGGACAGATTTGCCCAAGTCTTGATTTATCTATACTCCATATGCTGAGAATAAGAAGCTTCCCATGTATACTTGTATTACCGGTACTAATACTACACATACAAAGAATATTAATACAACACCTACAATTGAATATGCTATTTCTGGCATTACTTTTATTACTTTTTCAATTGTATTATTTATGTCCATATCCATATATTCTAATAATTTATCAAGCATTTCTGTTATATCTGTTTGCATACCTATTTTTAACATTTCTGTTGTCATAGGTGAGCATAGTCCTGATTTTTCAAATGGATCTATCCATGAATAACCTGTTAACATATTATTTATTGCAGTTTCTATTATTGAAAGCATTACATAGTTATTTACAATGTTTTTACTAACTTCTAATGAATCTTGTATTCTCATACCATTTTCTAGATTTAAGTGCATTGCCTTCATAACTCTAGAAAAGTCTAATGAAAATATTAATTTTCCAAACACAGGCATTGTATATTTAAAATAGTGAAAATTATATTTACCTTTTGGTGTACTTATGTAAAATAACACTCCTGAGACAGCTCCAATTATTATTATAGTTGGTATATACCAATATGTTCCTACTAAATTTATCATATCTTGAAACCATAACGTAATAGCTGGCAATGTTGCTTCTGTTCCTATTTCATCAAACAATTTTTGAATTTGTGGTATTGCAAAAAGTGTTCCACCAATTAATAATGCAAGGATAACAACAAATTGTATTACATTTGGTATTATTATTCCTCTTATCTTTTTAGTAATTCTTTCATTATCTTCTAGGTATTTTACAGCTTGTCCTAATGAATTTGTTAATGATCCAGATAACTCTCCTACTTTTACCATGTTTATGTATATAAATGGAAATATATCTGAATAATATTCCATTGTAGTATACATATATTCCCCGGCTTCAACACCAGCTAATATATCTTCTAATATACCTTTTAATGTTATATTCTCTGTACTTTGAATTATAGTACTTAAAGCATGAATATTATTAAAATTTGCCTTTTTTAATAGATAAAAATTTTCAGTAAATATAACGATATCTCTTGTCGTAACTTTTTCAGTTGCTGCTAAATACAAATTTACTTTTTCTATTGCTGATAATTGTTTGGCCTGTTCTTTTCTTCCAACTTGTGTGGTATTTACATTTTTTATTATTTCTTGAATATCTGTAACATTCTTCTTTTTCTTTCCTTGTGATTTAGCTCTATAAGCAACTTGCATTATTTCTATTGGAGTAATACCATTTGATTTTAGTCTTTTTACTAATGCTTGTTTACTGGCCTCTTCAACTTTATTTTTTACAATTAAACCTTTATCTGTTACTGCTCTATAAACATATACTGGCATGTTTTTCTCCTTTCTTTATGTATTTTAATTGTTATTGTTTCCTTTTTTTATCCTTAGTTGCATTATTGTTCTATTTAATGTTTCTATGTTTTTCTCTTCAACTTGTGCTTTAGCTTGTTCTAATGTTATTTTATTTTCTACAAATAGTGTTGCTATTGAGTTTATTAAACTTACACTTCCTTTATCTTGTGCACTTTGTATTGCATCTTCTATTTCTGATACACTTATTTTTTCTTTTCTAATAACACCTGATACTATATTATCTACAACCATAACTTCTGGAACTAATTCTAGTTTACCTGAAGTTCCAACTAATAATCTTTGTGATATTACTAATTTTAATAATGATGATAGTAAGTATTTTATTTGTGCTTGATCTCTTACTTCATAGAAGTTTATCATTCTGTCTATTGTTTCTGCACATGATTTTGTATGCAATGTTCCAATTACTAAATGTCCTGATTCTGCCATTTCTATTGCAGCTTCCATTGTAACCTTGTCTCTTATCTCTCCTATTACTAGGATATCACAGTCCTCTCTCAAAGCATTTTTTACACCATCATGATATGTTAAACAATCTCTTCCTTCTCCAACTTCTTTTTGAACAATCATTGAATTTTTTGAAGTATGTTTATATTCTATTGGGCTTTCTAGTGATAATATCTTTTTATTTTGTGTTTCATTTATGTGATTTACCAATGCATTTAGAGTTGTTGACTTACCAGAGTTTGTTTTACCTGTTACTAATATTAATCCTTGTGGTTGATATGTCATTCTTCTTACTATATCTGGAACTCCTAAATCTTCATATTTTGGTAGTTCATTTTTAATAAGTCTCATCGTACATACAGGAACTTCATTTGCATATGATAAGTTAACCCTTAAACGAATTCCCTTGTATTCATATGATGTATCTAACTTCTTTGTTGTTGTAAATACATGATCTTTATCAACATTCCCTCTTATAATATAATCATATATTTCATACATATCTTCTTCTTTAAGTACAGATGCGCCTTCCATCTCTACTAAAGCTCTAGCTATTCTGAACATTGGTTTTAATGTTGCCATTAAATGTATATCTGAAGCATCTTTTTCTATAGCTTGTTCTATAACTTTATCCATATTAACCATTATACTCTTTCCCCCTTGCTATAAGTTAAAATATTAATATTTTTCTATTTAGCTCATCTAAATTTGTAATTCCTGCAATTACCTTATTTATTCCATCTATACACAATGGTTTATAACTTCCTTCTAAGGCATGTTTTTTTATTTCTATACTTGATGCCCCATTCATAATTAATTCTTTTATGTCATCCTCTATATTAAGAACTTCAAATATACCAATTCTGTCATAATATCCTGTATTATTGCATTTATTACATCCTATTGCTTCATATGTTGTCTTTCCTTTTAAATCAAAATCCACATTATATTTCTCGCCTATTTTTTCAATTATATTTTTTTCTTCTGTTGTAAATTCTCTTTCTTTTCTACAATGTGGACACAATTTTCTTACTAATCTTTGGGAAATAGCTGTAGCAAGTGTACTTGCAATATCATAATCAGGTACTCCCATTTTTCTTAATCTTGTTATAACCTCTACTGCATCAATTGTATGTATTGTTGATAATACATAATGTCCTGTTTGTCCAGATTGTATTGCTATTTCTGCAGTCTCTTGATCTCTTATCTCTCCAACTAATATAATGTCAGGATCTTGCCTTAATACTGTTCTTAAAGAACTTGAAAATGTTGACTTAGCATCTACTTCAATTTGATTTAAACCATCTATACGAATTTCTACTGGGTCTTCAATTGTTGTAATATTTATTTCTGGTTTATTCAAATAATCCATAAAACTGTAAAGTGTTGTTGTTTTACCTTCGCCTGTAGGTGCAGCTATAACTGTAATACTATTTCTTTTGTTAATACTTTTATCTAATTCTTTCTCTGTTCCAGGAAATCCTAGTTCAAATATATTTTTTATGTTAGAATTTTTCTTTAATAATCTTAATACGAATTTTTCTCCATACACATTTTTTTGTGAAGATACACGTATATTGTAATCATCATATAACAAAATTCTACCATCTTGAGATTCTTGCTTTTCTTGGTGCATGTTAGATATTGCTTTTAATCTTCCTATTACTTGTGTCTGTTTTTCTTTAGGGATAGAAGTTGCTGTAAATAGTTCACCATCTATTCTATATCTTACTCTTACATCATCTTTTTCTGGTTCTATGTGTATATCACTTGCTCTTTTTTCCATAGCAGTTTTTATTATGGAGTCAACAATTTCTGTTATATTATCATCTTGTCCAATTCTCCTCATGTCTCTATCTGCTGTTCCTCCAAGACTTTTTAATATATCATCTAATATATTTCCAAATGTTATATATGGTTCTATTACTAATCCTTTATTTAGCATTAATAACCTTACAGCTTCTATATTTCTTGTATTTGTTGTGTCTGAAAAGCATACTTTTATTTTTCCATTTTCTATATCAAATGGAACTGCTTTATTTCTTTTGGCTATTTCTAGTGAAATATAATTTAGTACCTCTATTTTTATTAATGATTGCGTTAATATTATTCCTTTTACGCCTACTATTTCTCCAATTGCTTCTATTAGCACATGAGAATCACATACATGTAAATCATTTAGAATTTCACCTAGTTTTTTATCTGGATTTTGTTTTTGTTCTTGTAATGCTTCATCTATATCAGCTTCTGTTACAATTCCTTTTTTTACTAATTCTATTCCAATTGGTTGACGCTTTCTTACATCCATTTTATATTCCTCCAATCATTTATTTTTGTTACATTTTTTATTTAGTTATTCATTTTATTGAATATTTTTTACAAGTGTCTCTATATTTACTGTTTCTGTACCACTTTTTCCAAGTGTATAGTTTACTTGGACTGATATTACTTTTATTACCTGCCCCATTGCTTCACTTTTGCTTGCATCTCCATCTTTGTCTTCAGGATTTTTTATTGAAATTTTTACTTCATATCCGTTTTCTATATTTATTGTCTTTCCTATTAAAGTTTCAAAATTTGTTTTTGTAGAATCTGTTAATTCTATTAATTGTGTATTGCATCCACTAGCTGTTGCATATGTATCTAATTCTGTAAAATCTGCTGATTTCATTGCTTCTATTACTTCTATCGCTAAATTTGTTGCTATTGATTTCCTTTCTATTCTTTTTGAAGTATTTGATAAGTTGTAAAATAATGCTGCCACAAAAGATACAAATACTAATAATATTACTAATGATACTGCTACATCTACTCCTGTAAATCCTTTATTTTCTTTTATTTTCATATTTAATCCTTTCTGCTAAATACAGTAATTAGTTATGAATGTCATCATAAAAAGTACTATAATATTGCTTGCACCTATATAAAATCCTATAGGTATCTCTTCGAATTTTAATTTTTTATTTCCTACATTCTTTTGTAAAGTTTTTCTCAATAAAATGTATATTAATATTGCCATTGCAGACATTATTACTGTCATGATAAATATTTCTACTTCTGTAACTATTAATATCATGTTTAATAATATTAAAATATTTATTATATAACTATCTTTTGCATATCTTCGTAAGAAAAATGTGTCTAATGATAGTAATATAATATATAATGCTAGATATATAGCATATCTATATATACTAGTTGGATCTATTGTATATAGATATATCATATATATTATTGATATGATTATTCCATATGCAAGTACTCTTTTATCTATTTTTCTATATTCTTTATCTATTCCAGAGATTAATATTATTGCAGTTAAATATAATATAACAAATGCATATAATACTAATGTTGATATATTTAAATTATATACATTTATTTTGAGTGCTATTGCTAATACTACAAATGATATTCCTCCTAGTAATTCTAGTAATAAATATCTAATTCTAATTTTTTGTTTACAGTGTTTACATTTTCCTCCTAACAATATATAACTTAATACTGGAATCAACTCAAAAAAGCCTAATTTATGATTGCAATTAGGGCAATATGAGTGTTTTCTTATTATATCTATGTTTTTTGGAATTCTATATACTGCTAGTGTATAAAAACTGCCAAATACTGTTCCTGTTATAAATATTATTGCATATAAAAATATGTTCATTTCCTTGCCTCTCTTTTTGCTTTTGTTTTATATTATTACAGGCATATACTTTGGTATATGCCTGTTGTGTAGTTTTTATTAATTATTTAAAGTAAGCGTCAGATGGGTTAAATGTTAATTTTCCTAATCCACCATTTTCAAATACTGCTGTTGCTTCTATTGTTCCCATAGTAACTCCTGCAACTTTCTTTCCTGATTTAAATGTTTCATCTGTAAATACTACTTTTATTGTACCTGTTGATGAATCATATGTTATTGTATATCCGTCTGTTTCTGTTGCTGGTATTGAAGTTAAACTTGTATCAGCTAATACTTCTTTTGCAAATGTTAATGCAAGATCTGCTTGATTTGCTGATAAATCATAATCTGGATCTGTTGAAGTTTTAGAAATTACTTCCATTTTTATTGTATTGTAAGCGTTTTTAATATTTTCTCTTACTTGTCCTTCTGTATTTGCTGCAGCTGATTTTTGTGCATTTGTAATAATACCATTATCTCCTTGTAACATTGCAATTGATGTTCCTGCTAAAATTAATAAAACTACGATTGTAACTACTAAAGCTACTAATGTGATACCTCTTTGGTTTCTCATAATAAAATCTCTCCTTTTCTTTTGTCTGTTTTATCAGACTATTTTTTTATTTTAAAATTTTAATAACTTTGTTATATAAATAAATCTTTAAGATTTATCTTTAGTTTTCCAAAAAAGTTAACCCCTCCTTTATCTTTTGAATTTTTTGTATATATTTAAAATTTAAATATAACCTTATTTACTACTAGGAGTATCAAATAATGATCCCCCACCATTGTTACCACCTGGAGTTACAGTTGTGTTTCCACCTGTCTGTCCATTACCGCCATTGTTGCCATTTCCACCTTCTCCATCAGTACTATCTGAAAATGCTGCAAAAGGGTTTACTTTTCCTGGATTGTATTCATTTGTTCTTTCATAATTGTCTAAGTCTGTTGCTGTAATTTCATATGTCATTAATATTTCTTCTGAATTATCTTCTACTGCTGCATTTAATTGTGTTTGTATTTCTTTACTAGGTGTATATTCTACAGTTTCTGGTACGACCTTATTGGCTGGAATATAATTGTACAATGCTACACTTAAAATTAATAATACTGCTAAACATACTAAAAGTGCTATAATTGTTTCTCTAATAATTACCTTTGCCATAACTTCTCCTTTCTACCTCTATGTATTTGTATTGGTTGTTGTGTTTGTTGTATTTGTTGAAGTATTAGTTGAATTTGTATTTGTTGTATTTCTATTTGTTGTATTCATTCCTGAATTGCTTGTTTCATCCTGTTTTTCATTTGTTGTAGTAGTACTTGTATTTTCGGTTACATTAATTTTTATATCTTTACATACAAATGTTGCAACTAATTCTTCTGTGCTAGTTCCTGGAACCATTTTAAAATTTTCTAATTTAAATACCAATGTACTATCTCTTTCTACATCATATAAGAAATCTGTAATTTGAATATATCCACCTGTTACTGTAAATTTTAAATCATAGGTTTTACTTATTGAATTATTTGATGTTACATCTAATTTTAGGTCAACCCCCTGTTTTTTAGCATAATTTCCCATTGTTATCCAAATTTTTTCGATTTCATATTCTTGTATTTTATTTAATGGTTGTCCATTTTCATCTACACCTAAGGCAAGAATCTGTTCATAATTTTCTTTTTCCGTCATTAACTTTTTGTAAGCACTTTCTAATAATGCTGTGTTTTGAGGGTAATCTGTATTTTTTAATTTTGTTGCTGCTTGTATTTTGTTTTCTAATTTAGCATTTTCCTCTTGTATAGCTGGTATTCCATTTATTTCTAATCCTGCAAATGAAAGCCCATATATAGCTATATATATTGAAAGTGCTAATAATAAAATTGATATTAATCCTAATAATAATTTTCTCATGGTAAATCACCTTCTATCGTAACACTTATTACCCCATTTTGTTTCATACTACTTCCAGACACAACATTTTGAAGTATGTTTTTAGTTTTTAATTTTGTTTTAAAATATCCTAATCCTGGATATCTTGGAGATTGAGCAACTATTACTATGTGTTTTCCTGTTGTATTTTCTATAGAAGTAATTTGCACAGTTTCATCTATAACATTCATTATCTGATTTAATAAGTTTGGTATTAAATTTTTACTTGCATTCATATCACTTATTTTTTCATTAACTTCTTGTAAATCAGATATCAATGTCGTATATTGAGTTGTTTTTGAATTCAATGTTGTGGTATCATTTTTCACTCTCGAAATTTGTGCATTTATTTTTGTTGTAATACTATCAACTTCTTCTTTTTTCTTTTCTATTTGACCTGTTAATAATATAGAAAATGTACTATATATTATTACAAATATTAGTAGTGAAATAAAACTTCTAACTAAACTCATTTCACCTTTTGATAACTTATCACCAAAATCATTAAGTTCAAATCCTGATCCAGAAGATTTTTTCTTTGTTTTACCATCTTCTTTTCCTGATGAAATATTTAGAAATCCTTCTCCAAAAGATGCTTTTTTAAAGTTAATTCCTTTTATTCCATCTCCAAGCCCTAATAGTGCTAATGATATTGCAGAATTTACTTCTACATATTCCTTTATATTAACTTCTTTAACCATATTTTGTACAAAATATGGTTTCAAAATTTCACATTTAACTTTTCCTAAATATTCTTGGAAGTATAAATCAATATTATTTACACATGATAGTGTTCCTGTAATATATACTCTATTAATTGTTTCTGTACTTTCATTGATAATCTTTTGTACTTTTCCAACTATGTTATATAGTGTTGGCATTATATCTTCTAAATATCTACTTTGTTCTTCAACAAAGTCTTGCACTTCTGCTGTATATATTGTCGTATTTTGACATATTTCATAAGCTTTTGAATAAGAATTCTCTTTTAGATTTATTTTTTCTAAAATTTCTTTACTTCCTTCATCTAATGTGTTTATCTCATATATATTTCCATCTATTACAGTTGTTATAGTTGTTTTATCCTCTATATTTACAATCAAAGCATTTTCTTTGGGTTGTAAATTTATTATGTTTGGAATAGACATTGATACCGGTGCTATCATTGAAAGTTTGTAACCGTCTAGTCGTTGTTGAACTTTATTTAATTCAATTTTATTATCACTTATATTGATAACTTTAAGTTTTTCTTTATCTTCTGTGTTGTTTATTATTGCATATCTTGTTTCCAATGAATTTGGATTATAGCCTTTTTCAGAGCAATATGACTCAAATTCCAATTTTATAGCTTTTTCTAAGTCTTTCTTATTTAGTAGAGCAAATAGATTAAAATATTGATATGTTTCTTCGGTTAAGTTGACACTTATAGGAGTTTTATAGCTATAAGTTTCTTCTACTATTTGCTTTATTGCCTGAGATATATTTGAATAAAATTTAACACCAAAAGAGTCGATTTTTATATTTTCTTTTTCTTTTGAAACTTTTGCATATTTGATTAAATTATCTTCAATATACAATCCTAAATAACTTGGCATCTTGTCCCCCTCGTTCTATCAAAATAATTACACTTATCTTTATTTTATCTTTTTTAGACAAAAAGTCAATAGCTTTATTTAAAATGTAATCTAATTGTATTTTTTGTAATACTATTGTAATATTCTTGTAATATAAAAGTAATATTTACTTGTATAATATTCATTTTATTGGAAATGATAATTGTAACAAATTTATAGGAGGTTAGTTAATGAAACCATTAGATTCTAAAAAAGAATATCAAAGCTATGTTGATAAAAAATCTCCAAATTCCCCAATGTTTAAAAATTGTTTTAATGCTTTTTGGGTTGGAGGTCTAATTTGCTCCATTGGACAAATTATTATGGATATTTGCAAATCTCGAGGACTTTCGCAAGAAATTTCTGGTACGATTGTTTCCATTCTATTAATTGGTATTAGTGCATTTTTAACAGGATTAAACATTTTTAATAAAATCGGAAAATTTGCCGGTGCTGGTTCTTTGATCCCTATAACAGGTTTTGCTAATTCAATAGTTTCTCCAGCAATGGAATATAAATCAGAAGGTTATGTTATGGGAGTTGGCGGAAAAATGTTTACTGTGGCTGGTCCTGTTCTTGTTTTTGGTATTTCCGCATCTATAATTGTTGGACTTATTTATTTAATTTTTAATACTCAGTCTATAACTTTGGTGTAAATCGTAATTTGGTGCCGGTCCTTTTTTTGTGTTTTTTCCGTAATTTGGTGCCGGTTCCGTTTTTACATTTTTATATAAAAGAAAGGTAGGTTTTTATGCAAAAAATTGGTAAACAAACTATAAAATTTGATAATCCTCCCTGTATAACAGATGTTGCTTCAATAGTTGGTCCAAAAGAGGCAGAAGGTCCTCTTGCAAAATATTTTGACCAATGTTTAGAAGATGAATTCTGGGGTGAAAAAACATGGGAGAAATCAGAAAGTAAAATTATTAAAGAAACTGTTAATATGTCTATATCTAAGTCTGGCATCTCTTCATCTGATATCGAATATTGTTTTGCTGGAGATTTATTAAATCAATGTATTTCTTCTAGCTTTGGACTTAGAGAATTAAATATTCCATTCTTAGGAATATTTGGTGCTTGTTCAACATTTGTTGAAGGGCTTAGTCTTGGAGCTATTATTACAGAGGCGTGTGCAAAACACGTTTTATGTGCAGCTTCCAGCCATTTTTGTAGTGCTGAAAAGCAATTTAGATTCCCTTTAGAATTAGGAAATCAACGTCCTCAAACCTCCCAATGGACAGTTACAGGTGCCGGCAGCGCTATTTTATCACAAAATGGTTCTGGTCCTTTTATTACACATATAACTAGTGGAAAGATAGTTGATATGGGTATTAAAGATGCTAACAATATGGGGGCAGCTATGGCACCTGCTGCTTTAGACACTTTGGTATGTCATTTTAAAGATACAGGTAGAACTCCAAATTACTATGATGCTATTATTACTGGAGATCTTGGATATGTTGGTAAAGAGATTTTAACTGAACTTGCTTTAGATAAAGGTTATAACATTAAGTCTAACTATAATGATTGTGGAGTTTTAATATTTGATAAAGAGAAACAAGATACTCATTCAGGTGGAAGTGGTTGTGCTTGCTGTGCAACTGTATTTTCAGGATACTTTTTTAAACAGCTTAAGGATAAAAAAATGAAGAGACTATTATTAATTGCAACTGGTGCTTTGATGAATTCTACTTCTTCTCAACAAGGAGAATCTATTCCAGGTATTGCACATGCAATTAGTATTGAAATGTAAAAAGGAGAGTTTATATGAATTGGTTACAAAGTATTAAATGGATAGGTTTATTAAAGTGCTTTATTGTTGGCGGTCTTATTTGCGTCATTGGTCAAATTTTAATTGATAAAACCAAACTCACTCCTGCTAGGATTTTAGTTATTTTTGTTACTACTGGTGCAATTTTAGGTGGTTTGGGTATTTATCAATATTTGGTTGATTTTGCTGGGGCTGGAGCTACAGTTCCTTTAACTGGCTTTGGTTATAATTTAGCCAAAGGCGCAATTAAAGGTGTAAAGGAATCTGGTATTGTTGGTGCTTTTACAGGTGGTGTCACTGCATCTGCTGGTGGTATTGCTGCAGCTATATTTTTTGGATATCTGGCTTCTTTAATTTCTAAGCCAAAAATGAAGAAAGAATAAAAAAATGGAAACTTAGGGTTGTTCCCTAATTTTCCATTTTTTTATTATATCATATATATGATACCAACTATATCCTGTTATTATATTCTCCCCTTCTATCTTTTTATTGTATCTACACCAAAATTTAATAACTGGTATTTTTGATGATATATTAATTATATTGTTTGGAGAGTCTTCTATCATTATATCTATATCATTATCTATGCATTGTTTTAATTTTTCATCATCTGATGCAAATATTAATTTATCATACTTAATATTATTTTTTTCTAACCAGTTTTTGGTTAATTCTTGCATTTTACCATATGCTTCTGGTGGAAGTCCACTTTCATCTCTTGCAGTAATAATGTATATATTATTTCCTTCTTGTTTTAATTTTTGGATTATTTCATTAGCAAATATCCTAGGATTATATTCTGTTACATAATGTACTAAATATTTGTTCCAAAATTTTTCATCTTGCCCTTCTTCCCAATTGAAAGTTTTTGTTTCCCAATATTCTTCTGCATTAATGTTTAGAGTCCAGTTTTCTTCTATACACATTTTACTTCCATATTCTATTATATATTTTGCTAGATCTGTTAATACTCCATCTATATCTATTCCTATGTTCATTTTTTGTTCTCCTATTTTTTAATAAAAAAAGAGCATTCATTTTGAATATATTATTTCAAAACAAAACCTCCTTTTTTATTATATATTACGCTTTTTTTGCAACTTCTGCTATTTCTGTAAATGCTTTTGGATCACTTACAGCTATTTCTGCTAACATTTTTCTATTTATTGTTACATTAGCTTTTTTTAATCCTGCTATTAGTTTGCTGTATGTTGTTCCATTCATTCTTGCTGCAGCATTTATTCTTGCTATCCATAGTTTTCTGAAATCACTTTTTTTATCTTTTCTTCCAACATATGCATATGATAATGATTTTAATACTGCTTGATTTGCATTTCTAAATCTATA
>CAMEJH010000016.1 GCA_945919455.1 uncultured Clostridium sp.
AGGATTTTTAAATGTAATCCTTTTTCTAAAGGAGGATATGACCCATTAAAATAGAGAGGGGCAGTAATTATGGCATTTTTGGCAAACATATTTGGATATATATTAAATTTTATTTATGAAATAGTAAAGAACTATGGGTTGGCAATTATAATTTTCTCAATATTAATAAAAATTATAATGATTCCAATATCTATAAAACAGCAAAAAACAATGAAAAAATCAGTAAAAGTACAGGCAAAAATGAAAGAAATACAAGTAAAGTATAAGAACAATCCAGAGAAATTGAATCAAGCAACAATGGAATTATATAAATCAGAAAATATGAGTCCTTTCAGTGGGTGCTTAAGTGCAATTGTTCAAATAGTATTAATATTTGCTGTATTCTTCCTTGTAAAATCACCATTAACATATATGAAAAAAGTTGATGCTGGAGTAATAGACAAATATGTAAAAATAATGCAACAAAACGAATTAAGTACAACTAATAGTGGATATCCAGAAATAGAACTTATAAGAGAAGCTGAAAACATAAAGAAATTAAAAGAACAAGAAAATACTGAAATCACAGATGGGGAAGATGAAAAAATCCAACTATCTGAGATAAAAGATGAAGAAATAGATTCTTTATACATAAATATGGATTTCTTTGGGCTTAACTTAGCACAAGTACCAACAAAGAGTTCAGATTGGAAAGCATATATAATACCAGTTTTATATGTTATTGTAGCGATTGCTTCAATGAAAATAACTAATGTTTCAACTCCTAAAGTAGAAAATAAAGAGAATAAAGGTGGGGAAGCAGAATTTGATCCAATGGCACAGATGAATAAAAATATGAATTTAATGTTTCCTATATTGTATGTAACAGTAGCTCTTATGGCTCCTTTAGGACTAGCATTATATTGGCTAATGAATAGCTTATTAATGATTGTAGAAAAATTAGCTTTAAATAAACTTTTAAAAGATGAGGAGGAACAATAAAAATGGCAAAAACTATAATTTCAGAGGGAAAAACAACTACAGAAGCAATTGAAAAAGGACTAAAAGCAATAAATTTGCCAAGAGAATTAGTAGAAATAAAAGTGTTAGAAGAAAATAAAAAAAGTTTTTTTGATATTTTAGCTCCCAAAATAGTAAAAGTTGAAATAAAGGAAAAAGAAGCTAAAAAACCAGAAGAATTTGAAATAGAAACTACAGTTGAGGAACTAGAAACAGCTAAAAGTAACGTAGAAGAATTTTTAAAAGAGTTTTTGAGTAAATTACCAGAAAAAGCACAGTATACAATAGAAATTAAAGAAAAATGTATTTATATTTCTTTAAATGGTAAAAATATTGGTAATTTAATTGGATATAGGGGAGAAGCTCTATATGCTTTAGAAAATATATTAAAAACAATTGCTAATAAGAACTCAGAAAATAGAGTCATATTAAGATTAGACATTGAAGATTATAAACAAAAAAGAGTTAAAACACTTGAAGAGTTAGCAAATAAAAAAGCTAAAATAGTTGAAAAAACAGGAAAATTAATAACGCTTGAGCCAATGCAAGCATATGAAAGAAAAGTTATACACAGCATACTTCAAAATAATCCAAATGTAGAAACAAGAAGTATAGGTCAAGAACCAAAAAGAAGAATTGTAATATCAAAAAAATAATAAAAAATCGGAAGTCAAAGTTCGGATTTTAATCACAAGATTAAAGGAACTTTGACTTTTTTCTATATTTTTGGTAAAATATATAGACTGAAAAATGAGAAAGGAAAGGAATTTTGGAATGAGTACAATTGTATCTATATCTACGGCACCAGGAATAGGCGGAATTGGAATAATTAGAATGAGTGGAGAAGAGACATTTAATATAATTGAAAAAATTTTTAAACCATTGAAATATCAGAAAATTGAAGATATTAAAGGTTATACAATGAAATATGGAAATATAATTGATAATGGAGAAATAATAGATGAGGTATTAGTTTCATATTTTAGATCTCCTAAGAGTTATACAACAGAAGATATGTGTGAAATAAATTCACATGGAGGAAATGTAATTTTAAAAAGAATTTTAGATGTATGCTTAAAAAATGGAGCAAATTTAGCAGAACCAGGAGAATTTACTAAAAGAGCATTTTTAAATGGAAGGATAGATTTGTCACAAGCAGAATCTGTTATAGATGTTATAAATGCTAAATCTGAAAAAGAAGCAAAGAGTGGAATAAAGCAACTAGAAGGTTATCTATCTAAAGAAATACACCAAATAAAGCAAGAAATAATGGATGTTTTGGTAAATATTGAAGTATCAATAGATTATCCTGAATATGATACCCCAGAAGTACAAAAAAATGACATGAAAAATATGTTAAATAGCATACATTCTAGGCTTTTAAGATTAGAAAAGTCCTTTGATAATGGTAAAATTATAAAGGATGGAATAAAAACAGCAATAATAGGAAGACCGAATGCGGGAAAATCATCATTATTAAATGCTATTTTAAATGAAGATAGAGCTATTGTAACTGATATAGAGGGTACTACTAGAGATACTATTGAAGAATTTGTAACAATTAATGGAATACCACTTAAATTAGTAGATACAGCAGGAATAAGAAAAGCTAAAGATGAAGTTGAAAAAATAGGAATAATTAAATCAATAGATGAAGCAAATGATGCGGATTTAGTTATTGCAATTTTTGACAGTTCAAAAGAGTTAAATGAAGAAGATATAGAAATTTTAAAACTAATAGAAAATAAAAATGTAATAATTTTATTAAATAAATCAGATTTAAACACAGTTTTAAATGAAAATGATGAAAGATTTACAAGAATTACTAATAGAATATTAAAGATTTCAGCTTTAAACAAAGAGGGAATAGAAAAATTATATAAAATAATATCTGAAATGTTTAATTTAAATGAAATTAATTTGGATAATGAAGTTCTAATAACAAATGTTAGACATAAAAACATAATTTCAAAGGCAATTGAAAATGTAAAAAAAGCAGAAGAAGCATTAGATATAGATATGCCAACAGATATAATCACCATTTACATTAAAGAAATTCTTGAAGATCTAGGAGAGATAACAGGAGAAGTTGTTACTGAAGATGTAATAAATGAAATTTTTTCTAAATTTTGTTTAGGAAAGTAAAAATCAAAAATAAGACGATTTTAATTTTAAAACATATAACTTGTTGAAAAAAGTATAAAAAATGAAATAAAACGAATTTCAAAACAAATAAATATATATTATAAAGAAAAAGAGGTAGTAAAAAATGAGTTATTTTGCAGGAGATTATGATGTGGCAGTCATAGGTGCTGGACATGCAGGATGTGAAGCTGGTTTAGCTGCTGCTAGACTTGGAATGAAGACTTTAATTTTTTCTATAAGTTTAGAAGCAGTTGCTAACATGCCATGTAATCCACATATAGGAGGGAGTTCTAAGGGCCACTTAGTTAGAGAAATAGATGCACTTGGAGGTGAAATGGCAAAAAATATTGATAAAACAATGATTCAAATTAAAATGTTGAATACTTCAAAAGGACCAGCAGTACATTCTTTAAGAGCACAGGCAGATAGAAAAAGATATCAAATGGAAATGAAACATACATTAGAAAAACAAGATAATTTATCTCTAAAACAAGCAGAAATAGTTGACATAAAAATTGAAAATAACATGGTAAAGTCAATAGAAACTAGTGTTGGAGCAATTTATAATGTTAAAGCTATAATTGTTGCCACTGGAACATATTTAAAAGGCAAAGTTTTTATAGGAGACTTTACACAAGAAAGTGGTCCTGATGGAGTATTTCCAGCTAACAAACTATCTGAAGCATTAAAAAGAGCAGGAGTAAATTTAGTAAGATTTAAAACAGGTACACCAGCACGTATTAATAAAAAAAGTATAGATTTTTCTAAAATGGAAGTACAAAAAGGCGATGTTGACATAATACCATTTTCGTTTGAAGATAAAATGAAAAATTTTGATCAGGTGGATTGCTATTTAACTTATACAAACGCTGAAACACATAAAATAATAAGAGAAAATTTACATAGATCACCATTATATGCTGGAGTAATAGAAGGAACAGGACCTAGATATTGTCCATCCATAGAAGATAAGGTAGTAAGATTTGCTGATAAAGAAAGACATCAAGTTTTCGTGGAACCTATAGGTATAGATACTGATGAGATGTATATACAAGGAATGAGCTCATCATTGCCAGAAGATGTACAAATAGCAATGTACAGAACTCTTCCAGGGCTAGAACATTGTGAATTTACAAGACCAGCATATGCAATTGAGTATGATTGTATTGATCCAGCAGATTTAAAATTGTCATTAGAATACAAAAAAATTAGTGGATTATTCTTTGCTGGACAGACTAATGGAACATCAGGATATGAAGAAGCAGCATGTCAAGGGTTGATAGCAGGAATAAATGCTTCACAAAAAATAAAGGGTAAAGAACCATTGATATTAGATAGAACTGAGGCATATATTGGAGTTTTAATTGATGATATTGTTACAAAAGGAACTAATGAACCATATAGAATGATGACTTCTAGGGCTGAATATAGACTTCTTTTAAGACAAGATAATGCAGATTTAAGATTAACAGAAAAAGGTCATGAAGTTGGACTTATTTCAGACGAAAGATATGAAAAGTTTATTAAGAAAAGAGAAAGAATAGAAGAGGAAAAAGATAGATTACAAAATACAATAATTAAACCTTCAGAAGAAGTAAATGAATTTTTAAAAAGTGTTGGAACAAGCGAAATATCAACAGGAACAAGACTTTCAGAATTGTTAAAAAGAGCAGAAATTACATATGCTTCACTTGAAGCAATTGATAAAAATAGACCAGATTTGCCAGAACAAGTTAAGGAAGAAGTGGAAATACAAATAAAATATGAGGGATATATAAAAATGCAAGAGGCTCAAGTGGAAAAATTTAAAAAAATGGAGAGAAAACTTTTGCCAGAAGATATTGATTATAATAATGTAAAAGGAATTAGTTTGGAGGCAAGACAGAAGTTAAATAAACATAAACCACATTCAATTGGCCAAGCTTCAAGAATTTCTGGTGTTTCTCCTGCAGATATTTCTGTATTATTAGTTTGTTTGCAAACTAAAAAATAGTTTGATTAAATTTTCAAAATCTTAATATATAACTATTTTTCTACCAAAAACATAGCTGGGGTTTTCCTATAGGTCTTTGGCTAGATCAATAGTTATATATTAAGATTTTTGAAAAGATTAATGGAAAGAGGTTTTGTATGGAAAAAGAAGAATTTTATATGAAAATGAAACAAAAAGCGGAAGAAATTGATATTAATTTAACTGTGGAGCAATTGTGGAAATTCTACAGCTACATGGAACTATTAATAGAGTGGAATGAAAAAATCAATCTAACAGCTATAATAGAGCCAGAAGAAATTATTCTAAAACATTTTATAGATTCACTTACAATTTATAAATATATTGAGAAAGATAATAAAGTAGTTGATGTAGGTACAGGTGCCGGATTTCCAGGAATTCCTTTGAAAATAGCAAATCCAGAATTAAAAATAACTCTTGTAGATTCTTTAAACAAAAGATTAATTTTTTTACAAGATGTTATTAATAAATTACAATTAAAAAATGTTGAAATAATACATGCAAGGGCAGAGGAGTTCGGACAAAATAAAAAGTTTAGAGAAAAATTTGATATTGCAACATCAAGGGCAGTAGCCAATTTATCTACATTATCAGAATATTTAATTCCATTAGTAAAACTTAATGGTAAATGTATTTGTATGAAAGCTGGTGATGCTGACCAAGAAATAGAAGAGGCAAAAAAAGCAATAAATGTTCTTGGTGGAACAATAAAAGAGGTAGAAAATTTTATGCTTCCACAAAGTGATATAGGTAGAACTGTAATCATAATTAATAAAGAAAGAAATACTCCTACTAAATACCCAAGAAAGGCTGGAATGCCAAGTAAAGATCCAATTAAATAGAGAAATGCTCCACGGAAAAAACGTGGAGCATTTTTTTGAAAAATATTTCAAAAAAACATTGACATATTATTAAATATTATATATTATTATAGTACAATTTGTGAATGGAGGGATAAAATGGGAAAAGTAATTTCAGTAGCAAATCAAAAAGGTGGAGTTGGAAAAACTACAACTACAGTAAATTTAAGTACTTTGTTAGCTAAAAAAGGAAAAAAAGTTTTATTAATAGATACTGATCCACAAGGAAATGCAACTAGTGGATTAGGAATTACAAAAGAAGTTGAATTATCAGTCTATGATATATTAGTAGGAGATACAGAATTTGACGAAACAATACAAGAAACAGCAATAAAAAATTTATCTGTATGTCCATCGAACATTAGTTTGGCTGGCGCGGAAGTTGAGCTAGTTTCTATGATGTCAAGAGAGCAAAGACTAAAAACAAAATTAGATGTAATAAAAGACAGATATGATTATATATTAATAGATTGTCCACCATCACTAGGATTAATAACATTGAATGCTTTTACAGCTTCTGATAGTGTATTAATACCAGTTCAATGTGAGTATTTTGCATTAGAAGGACTTGGACAACTATTAAATACTGTAAATTTGGTAAAAAAACATTTAAATAAAAACTTGGAAATAGAAGGAGCGCTATTAACAATGTATGATGCAAGAACTAATCTTTCTAACCAGGTTGTAAAAGAAGTAAAAAAATATTTTGAAGACAAAGTATATAAAACAGTTATTCCAAGAAATGTAAGACTTAGTGAAGCTCCAAGTTATGGAATGCCAATATCTATATATGATCCAAGATCAAAGGGTGCAAAAGCATATGAGAAATTCACAAAAGAGCTTTTAAAAAACAATTCATAATTAAAAAGATTTAATAAATATTAGGAGGATAATATTATGGCAAAACCAAAAATGACGGGATTAGGAAAAGGTTTAGATGCTTTATTTGGTGGTGTTCCAGCAATAGAACCAGAACTACCAGAAATTGAAGATAGTGATAAATTAAGAACTTTAAAGATAACAGAAGTTGAGCCTAATAGAGAACAACCAAGAAAAGTTTTTAACCAAGAATCTTTAGAAGAATTAGCAGAATCAATAAAAACATATGGAATAATACAGCCAATAGTAGTTTCAAAACAAGACGGATATTTTGGAATTGTAGCTGGAGAAAGAAGATGGAGAGCTGCAAAACTTGCAGGACTTGAAGAAATTCCTGCTATTATAAGAGATGACGATGAACAAACAAACAAAGAAATTGCTTTAATAGAAAATATACAAAGAGAAGATTTAAACCCATATGAAAAAGCAGTTGGAATAAGAAATTTAATGGATAAATATGGACTAACACAAGAAGAAGTTTCAAAAAAGATTGGAAAAAGCAGAAGTAGTGTATCAAATACTGTAAGAATATTAAATTTAGCACCAGATGTATTAGAATTAGTAAAACAGGGGAAACTAACAGAAGGACATTGTAAAGCTTTAGCGGGGATTACAGATGAAAAACGTCAATACGAAGTTGCAATGAGAATGATAGAAAAAGGAATGTCTGTAAGACAAGCTGAGAGCAAGAACAGAACAACCAAAAAAGAGAAGAAATTAGATCCTAAATATAAATATTTATATGATGACATTGAAGATAAATTTCAAGGATTCTTTGGAACAAAAGTAAAATTGGACCAAGGAAAGAGAAAAGGTAAAATAATAATTGAATATAACAATAATGAAGATTTAGAGAGAATGTTAAATTTAATAAAATAATAATAATCTAACAAAAATTTTTAAAAAGTATTGACAAGCGACAGTAAAATATGCTAAGATAATTACTGTCGCGAGATTTGGAGAGGTGGTCGAGTTGGTTTATGGCACCAGTCTTGAAAATTGGCGTGCGTTTGTAGCGTACCGTGGGTTCGAATCCCACCCTCTCCGCCAATAGTAAAAGTTAGATATAAAGATATAAAATATCTAACTTTTATTAATATAAAATGGAGATGTACCCAAGTGGTGAAGGGGACTGTTTGCTAAACAGTTAGGTCCTGAAAAGGGCGCGGAGGTTCGAACCCTCTCATCTCCGCCAAAAAACGTTAGCTCTAAAAAGCTAACGTTTTTGTTGTTTAATTAATAACAAATAGAAAGGGATTATTTATGAAAAAAGAAGAAATAAAAATAGAAAAACAAAGAAAAGCAACTTGGATAATTTTTTCAATATTAGTAGTGATCTATTTAATATGCTTAATGATTGAAATGGAAAATTTAGAAGAGGGATATTTATTAGTAGTATTAAATATAGTATTTATGATTTCTTGCTTGTTAAGTTGGTTTTATATAAATTTTAAATATAAAAAATCATTAAAAGTGGTACAAGAATATGACTATTATAGAGATTTAGACTTTAAAAAAGTAAATGCAACAATGTCAGGTATTTTACTAAACACAGCAAGTATAAATATTAATACGATAATTACAGCCATATATGAATTATCAAAAAATAATATAATAAAAATAGAATTAAAAAATGGTAAGAATTATATTTCTTTGCAAGAACGTAATAAAGAAATTATATCAAAATTATTGACATATGAAAAAAAGATAATATTTTTTATATTTGAAAACAATGAAGATACAAAAGAGTATTGCTTAGAGAACATATTAGCAGATGCAAAAAAAGATTCAACAAAAAGTTATATATTAAAAGATATTGAAAAAGAGATAAAAGAATATATAAATACACATTGCTATTTATATATGGGAAATTACATACAAGAACAATTAAATCCGATCATAATAAAGGTATGCAGTATGTTATGTATAATAATATTTTGTTTAGGACTAGTTCCTTTTGGTATGTCAATTTTTACAGCTATAGATTCTTTTACAAATGTTTTTGATATAGCTGTACCAATAGTAGCTATATTAATAGAATACATTGTAAATTTAGGATTAGTTATATATTTTTGTAAAGAAAAATTTTTGAAAGAAGAGTATTTAGAAGAAGTAAAAAAATTAGAAGGATTATATATGTATATGTCAGATTATACTTTATTACATGACCAAGAATTAAAATTTTATCAATTATATAATACATATTATTTATATGCAATGGGATTAGGATTAGCAGATAAATTTGAAAATGAGTTAGGACAAGAAGTATTAAACAACGAAGTACGAACAGCTTTACAATTCTATTTGCAAAATAGGGAGGATATAAAATAATGATTTCATTAATCGGAGCTTTTATATTTATTGTTATGGTTACAATAGGAATAGTTGGAATGGGGAAAAAACTAAAAACAGATGAATTTGCATTTTTTTGCGTGTTTAAATGGACATTTGCGGGATTAGCTTGCCTTTTATGGTGCTTTTTAATTGATGAGTGCTTAAATGCTAGTGGAAACAACAAAAATGTATTATTATGTGTAGCAATTGCTTTTTCTGTAGCATTAATAATTAGCATAATAATTGAAAAGATATTACGTGGAAATATGTTAAGAAATAAAAAAATAGAGGAGTTTAATCAAAATGAGAATAAATGGAGTAAATAGAGCAGAAAGTGTAATAAAAATTATTTTTTGCTATAATACTTATAAATATATAAATTAAATAATAGGAAATTTGATATGGAAAAAGCAAAAGAATAATGGAGCGATGGACTTAAATTTCTTGGAAATATAAGACAAGAAGGAAAAAAATTATAAATAAAATTAAAGAAACACATAATGCTATATTTTTAATTAAAAAGAAAGACGATGAGCTCTTTTGTCAAGAATCAAAAAAAGTGAATAATTAAATAAAAAAATGGCGAAATTTGTAAAAAAACTTGCAAGATACTTGTAAATAGTATATAATTAAAGTAATATAATATGTGTATTTACTAAAGTAGGTGATAATATGATAAAGAATAATCTAATAAAAATAGTAGCAGTATTAATCATTGGATTTCTAATATTAGGGAATACAGAAACTTTTGTTGAAGCATTTACAGATCCAACAGTAGATCCAAATGCATGGAAACCAAATATAGTAGGGGATGATGATTTAGGAAATAAAGCTGGAAATATACTTGGAATAATAAATACAGTAGGTATTTTATGTTCAGTAATTGTTCTTGCTATATTAGGTATAAAATATATGGTAGGAAGTGTAGAAGAAAAAGCGGACTTGAAAAAATCTATGATTCCATATGTTATTGGTGTGTGTTTACTAGTATGTGCAACTACATTACCAAATATAATATATAAAATTGTCTATAATACAGGATTTTTTGGATAAATTGTTGAAATTTGTAAAAAAACAATGTATAATAAGAAAGTGGGAGATGATATAATATGAAAAGAATATCCCAAGTTATAATAAAAATATGCGTAATAATATTATTATTTCAGTTTATGTATATTCCATTAAGTTATGCAAGCTTTTGGGGAGACATTTTTAAATCAGGTGATGAATTCCTAAATGAAGGTAAACAAAGTAGTGGTAATGTAATAAATGGAGAACAAGTAGAAGATGAATTTAACAAAATATATAATATATTATTTGCAATAGGGGTAGCACTTTCAGTAATAGTAGGAGCAATATTAGGAATTAAATTTATGGTAGGAAGTGTAGAAGAACAAGCGAAAATAAAGGAAACATTAATTCCATATGTGATAGGATGTGTTATAATATTTGGAGCATTTGGTATATGGAAATTACTAGTAACTTTACTTTCAAGTATATAAATAAGTTATTTAAATTCTGGAATAACCAGATATCAATAAATAAGAAAATAAATTAAAAGGAGGAAAAAGATATGAGTACAAAAACTATGAAAATATTAATGTTTATTGCAACAGCTGTATTAGTAATGGCAATGGGAGCTTCAGTAGTATATGGTGCAAATTTTTCACCAACAGATGTAAAAGCAAATACTAGTGTTCAAGGAACTGAGCAAATAAAATCATTAGGTGGAAACATAGTTGGAATCATTCAAACAGTAGGTATTGTATTAGCTGTAGTAATCCTAATGATATTAGGTATCAAATATATGATGGGTAGTGCAGAAGAAAAAGCAGAATACAAAAAAACAATGATACCATACATAGTTGGTGCTGTTCTAATATTTGCAGCTTCAACAATAGCAAATGTTGTTTATCAGTTCGCTTCTGGAATCAAATAGAGAATAGCTGGTTAATAAAAAAAATAATAAAAAAATCGATAAATGCTTCCATTTATCGATTTTTTTTGCTATAATATAATAGAATTATTATATTTATAACCAAGGAGGAAAAAATGGGAACATATAATGTGCCAAGAAATGTCAAAGGAGAAGGAAGAATACTATTTATATTTTCAACAAAATCATTAATAACAACATGTGTAGGAGGAGCATTTGGATTAATATTTTATTTTATATTTAGTTTAATGGGATTAAATATAGTGGGTATAGTAATTACATTAATATTTGCATTAATAGGATATGCAATTGGAATGTTTAAAATACCAGATACAAATGGATTAGAAATTACTAGAAAAACAGGTGGAGAAAATATAGATGATGTTATAAAAAGATACATAATGTTTAAAAAGAACAAGAAAAAATTATATGTATATACAAAGGAGGAAGATATAAATGGATAGTCAAGCAAAAATGCAATTAATACAAATGTTGGCATATATATTAATACCTGTAGTTATAGCAATATTTGCCTTAGTAGGATTTTTGGTATATTTACATTTTAAAGAAAATAAACCAAAGGAAAGTAAAGAAGGAAATACAAATAACTCTAAAGGAACAAGTGGTACAACTTCACAAAATAAACAATCAATATTTAATTTTATGGAATTTGATAATGTAGAAGATAATATGATTGTTCAAAAAAATGGAAACAGATATTTAATGGTAATAAATTGCCAAGGAGTAAACTATGATTTAATGTCTGGAGTTGAAAAAAATAGTGTAGAAGAAGGATTTGTTCAATTTTTAAATACATTAAGACATCCAATTCAAATATATATTCAAACAAGATCAATAAATTTAGAAAATAGTTTGCAAGTATATAGGGAAAAGGTAAAAGAAGTTGAAGACAAATATTATAGAATGCAAATGCAATATGAACAAATGAAAAATTCAGGAGATTATTCAGAACAACAGCTTTCTAAAGCATATTTTGAACTAACAAAACAATCTAATCTATATGAATATGGAAACTCAGTAATACAAGATACAGAAAGAATGAGTTTAAATAAAAATATTTTAAATAAGAATTATTACATAATTGTTCCATATTATGCAGCAGAAGCTGGTAATGATAAATTGGATAAAGAAGAATTAAAGGGTATTGCTTTTTCTGAATTATATACAAGATGTCAATCAATAATATCATCTTTATCTTCTTGTGACGTTAGAGGAAAAATTTTAAGAACAAATGAATTAATTGAATTATTATATATGGCATATAACAGAGACGAAGCAGAAACATTTGGATTAGACAAAGCATTAAAAGCAGGATTTAATGAATTATATTCAACAGCACCAGACGTATATGAAAAAAAGATGAAAGAATTAGATAAAATTATTGAACAAAGAGCAATGGATAAAGCAAGAGAAAAAGTAAATGAAGCAAAATCAGAAATACAAAGACAAGCCGAAGAGAAAGAAGACAACATGGATCAATTAATAGATGAAGTTGCTAGAATGATTTTAGAAGAAAATGAACCATATATAGGAACTGAAGTTAAAGATTTAGCTATAGAAAAGCTAGAAGAAACAAATGAAGGAGGTAAAGAAAATGGCAAAAAAACAAGAGGAAGGAAAAAATCTACAGCAGTATAACGATTATGATAATAATACACAGATATTTAAAAAACAGAGTATAAAAGAATTAATTGCACCATCTGGAATAGATGCTAGTAATATTGACCATTTAGAAATAATATCAAATGTAAAAAAGTATGCTAGAAGTTTCTTTGTATCAACTTTGCCAAGAATGTGTACATTCCCAGAATTATTTAGAGATATGTATTTCTTTGGAGATATAAACACATCTATATACATAAATCCAGTACAAGAGGCAAAATCACAAAGTGAATTAAACAGAGTAATAAATGAACTTGAAACAGAAAGAATTGTTGCTGCAGATAAAGGTAATATAAATAGAGAAAGCAATTTAACGCAAAAAAGGTTTGAGGCAGAACAATTAAGAGATGAAATTGCAGCAGGATTTAATAAACTATATGAAGCATCTGTTATATCAACAATATTTGCATATAGTTTAGATGACCTTGAAAGACTAACAAAATTATTATCAACAGAAATGTCAAAATCTTTAGTTGGTATAAAAACAGCATGGGCAATGCAAGAAGATGCTTTCAAATCAAATTTACCTTTAATGGAAGATAAAATAAGCAAAGAACATACTTTTGATAGAAGATCAATGTCAACAGTATTTCCATTTACTACTTCAGAGGTTAGCCATTCTACAGGTATACCTTTAGGATTTAACAAACAAACAGGAACACCAATATTGTTTGATAATTTCCATAGTTCATTAACAAATTATAATATGGTTATATTTGCTAAATCTGGTGCTGGTAAATCAGTAACTATGAAAACATTAATAAGTAGATCATCATTATTGATGGGAATAGAAAGTTTGGCACTTGATGCTGAAGGTGAATATACAATAGTTGCAGAATCATTAGGAGGAATAAATGTTGTACTTAGTCCAACATCTAAAACAGTTATAAATTTATTTGATATAGAAACTGAAACTGCTAAAGATGAGATTACAGGAAGAGAAAGACTTGTACTAAATATTGAGAACAAAGTTGAAGATGTAACACAATCTCTTCTTACAATGGCAAGAGGTAGTACAAGAAGTAAAGATGTAAATGAGTTAACAAAACAAATTATAGCAGAAGCGGTTTCAGAAGAATATGCATCTTTAGGAATAACAAGTGATCCAAATAGTTTATATGAGGCAACAAATACTTTTAACAAAAACGATAAATTATATAGAGACAAAAAGAAAATGCCAACAATTGGTTCTTGGTATAAAAGAATACAGAAAAAGGCAGCAGAAAATACAAATGATGATTACAGATTCCATTACAGTTATTTAATAAAGGTAATGAAACAATATATAAGAGAGTATAATGGTCAGATGGCTTATTTTGATGGACAATCTACATTTGAATTACTAGAGGGAGCACCATTTATAAATCTAGATATATCACAACTAGAAGAAAAATTTGCTAGACCACTTGCTCAACAAATCCTTTTAACATGGATTTGGGAAAAATTTGTTAAGAAAAATAGTGAAGATAGAAGGAGAGCTAGAAAGAAAAGGGTTATAGTTGATGAGGCATGGATGTTATTACCATATCCAGAAGCTGTAGACTTTTTAAATACAATGGCAAGACGTGCAAGAAAAAGAAATGTTTCTTTAGCTGTAGTTTCTCAAAGATTCCAAGATTTCTATGAAAAACCAGAAGCTCAAGCTGTTCTTACTTCTTCTGATACAAAACTATTTTTAGCACAAGATAAATCAGAAATACAATATTTAAAAGAAGTATTTAAGCTAAGTGAAGGAGAAGCCGGATTCTTAATAACTTGTGGAAAAGGTGAGGGATTGTTTAAAGTAGGGCAAGAAACTGCAATACTTAAAATAACTCCAACTCAAAAAGAGTTTGAATTTGTTGAAACGAACTTGAACAAGTTAGTAGAAAATAGGTCTAAAACAGATTATTAAGGAGTAAAGAAATGAAGTTTTTTACGAACAAAAAGTTTTTATTTAAGTTAATAGCTACACTGTGCGTTTTTTTGGCACTATTTAATTTTTGTACAGTACCTACTGCACAAGCAGATGTTGGTGAATTAGTAACAAAAACAGGAGGAAAATTATTAGATCCAGTTTGCGATTTATTGTTAGTTATAGGTGATGGCATTATGGAAGTATTTCAAGATGCTATTATGGGAAAAGAAGCTACTGCGATGTATGATAATGCAAAAGAATCATGGTGGGCTAAAGCAGGAAAGATATTACTTTTTGCTGTAATTTTTGTAGGTGTTTGTCTTTTAACTGCAGGAGTTGGAGCTCTTGCTGCATGTTTGCCTCTTATAGGAAGTGCGTTAGCTGCAGGATTGACTAGTGGAGTAGTAGTGGCAGGAGGATCATTAGTAGCATATAGCTTGATATCTGGAGCATTTTTACCAGAAGTAATTGTACTGCCTACATATTATATAGGACCAGAGGAAATATTTAGTGGTAAAATATTATTATTTGATGTTAATGTATTTAATCCAAAAAAATTGTATGTAAAAATGTCTGATGCTGATGGAAATTTATTAGATGATGAAGTAACTGCAGAAGAGTTAAAAAAACAAAAACAAAAAGGTGAGGGAAAATACATTAGTGCTCAATATCAAGAGGCTTATTACTACTATTATGAAGATGGAAATATTGTTAAAACTTCTGTTAATAGTACTGCACAAGACATGAAAGAAACCATAGCAAAATGGTATTATGTGATAAGAAACATAGCTATAATTGGATTACTCTTAGTGCTAGTATATGTAGGAATAAGAATGCTACTATCAAGTGTTTCTTCAGAGAAGGCTAAATATAAACAAATGCTATCAGATTGGGTAATAGCATTTTGCTTAATATTTTTGATGCAATATATAATGGTATTTGCTAATGAATTTGTTGAAGGAATAACTAATATTTTAGCTAGCGCATCTGATGAAAAAGGTCATATAGCAATAATAGAAAATGCTCCTGAAAAATTAATAAACGCAATAGGAACAGATACTGAAATTATACCAGGAGAAAAAGTTGTACAAAATGGAAGTATATATTGGCCTACAAATTTAATGGGAAAAATGAGAGTATTAGCTCAGCAAAAAGATGGAACAACGGGATATGTTGGATATGTAGCTTGTTTTGCAGTATTAGTAATATTTACAGTTTGTTTTATAATTACATATCTAAAGAGGGTATTATATGTATTATTTTTAACAGTTATTGCACCTTTTGTTGCAATGACATATCCATTAGATAAAATAAGGGATGGAAAAGCTCAGGCATTTGATTTGTGGATGAAAGAATATATATGTAATTTGATAATACAGCCATTTCACTTGTTACTATATACAATTTTTGTAACAATGGCATTTGAGCTAGCTGGCACAAATGTAATATACTCTTTAGTAGTTTTAGGATTTATGATGCCAGCAGAAAAATTCCTAAGAAAGATGTTTGGATTTGATAGAGCATCTACACCAGGATTCTTAAATGGTGCAACAGGTGCTGCAATGACAATGACAGCATTACATTCACTATCAAAATTTGCAGGAAGAGGACCTGGAGGAAATAAAGCAATTAATTCTAAAGGTGGTAATGAAACAGATAAAGCAGGTGCAGAATATTTAAATAGAGGAAAATCAAAAAGTGTGCAAGATTTATTAGGAAATATTGCTGGTGCACCAAGCAATGGACAAATGGATGAAGGAGATAATGCTGAAGGAGAAAAAAAGCAACCCGGTAGTGATAATCCTAATCCAAAACCAATAGATGGTGGAGATTCACAACAAAAAGATCAAAATCAGAGAATAATAGAAAATCCAGAAGATGAAGAAATAAGAAATTTAAAAGACGAATTGGATAATGCAGATTATAATGATATGTATATGAATCCAGATTATTACAGTGAAAAGCAAGCAAGATTAGATGAATTAGAAAATGCAAAGAAAGCAAGAGAAAAACAAGAAGAACAAAAAGAACCAGAATTGAAGCCAGAACCAACAAAGCAATTACCAAAACCAAAAATTAGAGATTATGCATCTGCAGCAGGACGTAATATAAAAAGAAATGCATCTGGAATAACTAAGAAAAAAATAGCTAAGAAAGCTCTAACTGTAAGTGCGAAAAATGGACTAAGAGCTGGATCTAAGTTTGTGTTAGGAAGTGCAGCAGCAATAGCAGGTGCATCAGCAGGAGTAGCTGCTGGAGATCTTGGCAGTGTTGGTAAGAATGCTGCAGCGGGATTAGTTGCAGGAGAAGCTATAGGAGCAGGATTAGCAAATAGAACAATAAATAGAGCTGAAAGAATAGCAACAGCTGCAAAAGATGCAAAACAAGACACATTAAAAGAAATTTATGGAGATGACTACTCTGAATATATGAGACAAGAAAAAGACAGAAAATTCAAAAAAGATGCAGAAATGAGAAAATTGTATGCACGTGAACTTGGACTAAAGGATGAGAAAGACATAGATGCTGCTATGGATGCTGCTATAAAATATAGAGAATATGGTGTTGAAGATAATGATGTAATAATTAAAGCAATGACAATGAATAACGGAAATGAAAGTAACAGAGCAGATTTCAGTAGAATAGGAGCTGCCAGATTATCAATGCAATCAAAATCATTAAAAGATTTAGAGAGTACAATGAAACGTTTCAAAGAAACTGTAAAAGATCCAAATAAAATAAAACAAATGGAAAATGACATAAAGCAAATAAACAACTTATAATTAATGAAAGAGAGGCTATAATATGCATAAATTAAGAAAATTTTATTATGATAATAAAGTAATAATTTGGAGATATATATTAATTATAGCCTCACTGTTAATTGTAATACAATTACTAAATTATATGATAAAAGTAAAAAATGAGAATGCATTAAAAAATACTAATATGAATTCTTTAAATGTTGACAAAAATAATACAATAATAAACAATCCAAACACAAACTCACATATAACATCAGACAAATCAGCAGTAACAGGAGAACAAGTAGACAATACATCACTAAAAAAAGCAAGTGAAACAATTGAAAATTTTGTTTCTGCTTGCAATAATGGCAATATAGAAGAAGCATACAATTATCTTTCAGAAGACTGCAAAAGTGAACTTTACACTGATATAAATAAATTTAAAAGTTTATATTATGATACAATATTTGGAGGAGCAAAAAAGTCAGCATCAGTAGAAAACTGGATTTTAAATACTTATAAAGTAAGTATAACAGATGATATAATGGCAACAGGAAATGCAAATGGAATGAAAATCCAAGACTATATCACAATAATAAAAGATGGAGAAAATTCAAAACTAAATATAAATAGTTTTGTAAAAAAAGAAAAAATTAATAAGACTCAAACTGTAGAGAACTTACAATTTACTATTATAAGTAAAAATATTTATATGGAATATGAAGAATATGAAATTAAAATAGAAAACCAAACAGGGGGAAGAGTACTATTAGATACACAACAAAACACAAAATCAATTTATGTACAAGATAGTAACGAGACAAAATATTATTCTTATAGTCATGAATTATTAAGCGGACTTTTAAAAATAAATAATGGATTTTCTACACAATTAACAATAAAATTTTATAAATCATATAGTAAAGATAGAGCAACAAAAAATATTGTATTTTCAGATGTTATTTTAAATTATAATGATATTGTTAATGATGAAATAGAAAGAAAGAAAATAATAATTAATTTATAAAAATTGCATTAAAAAAATGCAATTTTTTTTGCGTAAAAAAGTCGAAAAATGTGGTAATATCAAACTAAATATGTTATAATTTAAATGAGTGTAAAGAAAAGAAGGTGATTCCAATAGAAGATAATCAAAATAATGAAAATAATCCAAATGTGGTAAAAGACAAAGCAAAGCAGATTGTAAAGAAAATGGCAAAAAGAATAGGAAGAAAATTATTAGTTATTTTATTACCTATTACTATTGTTTTAGTATTAATTTCTGCAATTACATGGTTTGTCTTTATGGATGAGGGAACATGGAATGATAAAGAAAAAGGAAATCCTTCAACATATACAAAAAATGTAAAGATATCACCTACAGATGGAATCACAACAGACAAAATGGAAATTATAAAAAAAGCTTTATCTGCTTTAGGTTATACAGATGAAAGAATTGAAGAAATGGATGAAGCAGAGATTATAAAAATTTTACAAATTAGTCAAAAATTAAATAGAGTAGTAACAAAAATAGATGATTGTACTGTTGGCGAATTATTATGGTGTGTTAATAATGAATATTCTAAATACTTAAAAAAACCAGAAGATTTGGAATATTTGCTAAATGCAGAAGTTGTTACACAATACCCTAATATTGATGGATTATCAGACGACAAGTTAAATGGAATCATAAAATTTGCAAGACTAGGAGATAATTCAGATACAAATGGTGATGGTGTTGTCAATATATATGATATAGTTGATATAGAGTCTATAAGAAATAGAGCTGATATTGTAAATATACAAGATGCAAAAGAAAAAAATAGAAAATTGAAAGAAGAAATAAATAAGCAAATAGAAGCAAGTTCTTTTGTATTAAAATACATAAGTGAAAGTGAATTCGATACTAAGTTTAATAATTATATAAATACTGGAAATAAAGATGTTTTTAACTATTTTACAATAGATGATCAAGAAAATGTAATTGTAGCAACATGGAGTGAAGAACATGGAGAATTTTCAAGTAACAATACAGCACTACAAAATAGAAAAAAAATAAAAGCAGGTCATACAGAAAGTACAATCCAAAGTGAATACGACTCAAGATATAAAGTAACATCTAATTCGACTGATAATATATCAGCAGAATATATAACTTATACAGCAACCAAAACACCTATAAATTATAAGGCGTATGTGCAGAAATATACTCTTCCATTTGAGTATTTATGGTCATTGTTAGTTATGGGAGAAAGCGATGATTTTGTACTAAGTTTAGCAGAACTAGCATATGAATCTCAGATGGTTGTGGGAATATATGATTCCATTACAACAACAATTGATGTGAGAACTCATGATTATACAGAAAACTTTAGAGAAAAAGAAATTGAAACTGAATCACCTGGTGGAACAACATCAACACCTTGGAGAGAAGAAAAATATTCTTATACAGATATAGATACAGTAACTACTAAGTATGATAATATTCAATTTAATATTATGTATGCTAATACATGGTTTGTAGATGTTATTTTAGATTATAAAAGAGATCATATAGAAGAACCCCCATCTATTACAGATACAGCGGTACCAGATGAAGATTGGAGTGATAATGGTTCTTATACAACGCATTCATCATATACTGTTGGTGGAGTAGATCCTGTTACAGGAGAAGATGATTCAGAAACTATTCATGTTACAATTGAACATATAAAAGAGAAGAAAACAACAGCACAATCTTATACTACACAGCAGACTATGATTTATGACAGATATGAAAAAGTAAAAACAGAAGTAAAAGGTAAAGATGATATTAATCCGAATACAGACTTGAATTTTGTGAAATTATTAAGAGCAGATCAAAATGCAAATGCACTGTTATTTAAACCAATTAATGTTGTTTGGCTATGCGATATGCTAGCTCAAAATACCGATACTGTAGACATGGTAGAGTTGACAGAATATTTGATAAACAAAGCTAAAAATCCAGATGATACAAGTTTATCATTTGACTTTGGAATATTTGAACCATCAGCTATAGGTGGATTTTCAGGAATATTTGGAAGTTCTGTAGAGGATAAGGTATGGTACACTTTAAGAAATTTAGGATATTCTGAATATGCAGTAGCAGGAGTAATGGGTAATATTTATGCAGAATCAGGCTTTAATCCAGAGATAATTGAGCATGGAAGTGGTGTGGGATTTGGATTATGCCAATGGTCATATGGAAGAAGAACTCAACTAGAGGCTTATGCAGAAGCAAAAGGTGTAAGCCCTAGTGATGTAGATACACAAATAGAGTTTTTAATTGCAGAATTAACTCCTGGAGGAGGAGCTGGTGGACATGCTAACTATCAACTTATGACGACAGAATATAACGGACAAAAATATAGGCCATCAGATTGGAAGGATGCAACTAATGCTTCTGATGCTGCAACAGCCTTTTGCTATACTTTTGAGAGACCTAAAGCCAGCTCAGCTAGAATAGATGTAAGAACTCAAAAGGCTGAACAATATTATGAAATGTATAAAGGAAAAACAATTGAGAGTGATGCAAACGAAATACAATTAAAAATAGTAGAAATAGCTCAAAATAGTAGTGCTTATGGAATTGCTGCTAGAGGAGGATACTGTTTAGCATGGGTAAATAGTGTATATGAAGCTGCTGGAGCTAAAACAGAAAGAAAAGATTGTGCTTATTGTTCTGGATATTACTTTGGAGTTTCTAAAGATTTTTCAAATATACCTTTAGGTGCAGCTGTATATGGAGAAAGTAATACAACTGCTGGAAAGATATATGGACATGTTGGAATTTATATAGGAAATGGAAAGGTAGCAGACAATATAGGAGGCGTAAGAATAACGACATTGTCAAGCTGGCTTGCTAGTTATCCAAATGGATGCTGGGGATGGACTTCAAGTACACCTGTAAATAGTGCTTATCCTGTAACGCAAGGATTAATCCATGCGGGAAGACACTAATGAAAGGAGAAAAAATTGGAAAAGAAAAAATATATTATTATATTATTGATTATATTTTTAGTTATAATATTAACTATTTGTATTTTATTAATTAGTATATTAAAAAAAGAAAATAGTAATGAAGATAATTTGCAAATTGAAGAAGAATTAGCAGAGGAGGTTACACTTGCAAGTATAGAACCAGAACAAAATAAATATATATATATTACATCAAATGAAATAATAAATAAACTTTTTGAATATATATCAGAAAAGGAAGAAAATGTAGACAATGCAGAAGCTATTTTGTCTGTATTAGATAAAGACTTTATTATAAAAAACAATTTGTCAAAAGAAAATGTAATAAAAAGTTTGGCAAATTATAAAGATATAAATTCATACTTTTCAAGAGAAATATATAGACAAGAGATAAATTATAGACAAAATGTTAATGGTGAATATATATATATAAAAGGAATTGCTAGAAAAGAAGGAAAAGAAGAAGATATATATTTTTTGTTAAAACGAGATTTAGTAAATTCTACATATAGTATTACTTTAATAGAAAAAAATGCATTTGAAAAAATAAAAACAGATAAGAATTTAAATAATGAATTAGAAGTAAATATAGAAAAAAATGACTATAATGAAATATATAGTAAAATGGTTAATGATTATGAGATTTGTTTAACTTATTTTAATGATTATATAAATACCATTAAAAATAATGTAAGTGAAGGATACAAATTATTAGACGAAGAATATAAAAATAAGAGATTTGGAACAATTAATAATTATATAAATTATATAAATTCAATAAAAGACAGAGTTCAAAAGATTATATTAAAAGGCTATAATATCACTAGTAAAGATGAATATAATCAATATGTATGTATAGATCAATATGGAAATTATTATATATTTAAAAATACAGACTTAATGAATTATACATTAATGTTAGATACATATACATTAGACTTACCAGAATTTAAAGAGAAATATGATAAAGGAACAGATAAAGAGAAAATAAAATTAAATATAAATAAAATAATAGAAGCAGTAAATAATCAAGATTATAAATATGTGTATAATAAATTGAATGCATCATTTAAAAATAATAATTTTAGTAATGAATCAACATTTGAAAATTATATAAAAAATAATTTCTATGAAATTAATGAAATAACTAATTTTAATTATAGGCAAGAAGGAAATGTATTTATATGTACTATAGGATTAGGCAACAAAGAAAAGGAAACAGAAGGAGCAAAAAGTGTAACAATATTAGTGCGTCTATTAGAAAATAGAGACTTTGAAATATCATTTTCACAACAATAAAAAATAAAAACGATAAAATAATTTATTTTATCGTTTTTTTATGTTATAATAATTGAAAAGTGAGGAGAAAAATATGATAGAAATAAAAAATGTAACAAAATCATATAACAAAGAAAGCAAGGCAGTAAATAATATTAGTTTAAAAATAAATAATGGTGAAATATTTGGGTTTTTAGGACCAAATGGAGCAGGAAAAACAACAACAATAAAAATGATCACAGGAATATTAAATATAGATGAGGGAGAAATATTAGTTGACAATCATAGTATAAAAAAGGAACCATTAGAAGCAAAAAAAACATTTGGATATGTACCAGATAACCCAGAAATGTTTTTAAAATTAAGAGGTATAGAATATCTAAATTTCATGTCAGACATATATGAAATTGGCGAAAGTGAAAGAAAAAATCAAATAGAAAAGCTAAGTAATTTATTCGAAATAAAAGATAATTTATATAATAAAATAGAAAGTTATTCTCATGGAATGAAACAAAAAGTAGCAATAATAGGAGCATTATTACATAATCCAAATAATTTAATTATTGATGAACCTATGACTGGACTAGATCCAAAAGCATCATATGAATTCAAAAAAATAATGAGAGATTATGCAGACAACAATAAAACAGTATTTTTTTCTACACATATATTGGAAGTAGCAGAAAAAATATGTGATAGAATAGGAATAATAAATAAAGGTGAATTAATTTTTGTAGGAACAATAGAAGAAATGAGAGAAAAATTTAAAGAAAATAAATCTTTAGAAGAATTATTTATGGAGATAACAAGTAATGATAAATGAAAAAATAAAAAATTTAACAAAAGTTTTTTTTAGAGATTATAGTGAAAAATTAAATATAATAAAAGATAATAAAATTGATAAAAAATCTTCTATGTTTTGGATATTAGTAGTATTAATATTTTGTTTAACATATATAAGTGTATATATAATTAGTAATCTAAATAAAAGAGGAGCACCAGAATTAGCATTAAAAGTATATCTTCCATTTGTAGCATTTGTAATGACTTTTCAACTAATTATAATTGTATGTAATTTATTTTATTATTCTAAAGATTTAGAATATATATTACCATTACCAGTAAAACCAATTGAAATATTAATTTCTAAGTTATTTACAGCAATAGGAATAATGTATTTAACAGAAGCGGTTTTTTTAATAATTCCATTATTTATATATTGGATATTAGCTGCAGGTACAATGACTTTTCTTTTATATTCAATTTTTTTGTTAATATTTTTTCCAATATTTTTTACTTTAATAATTGGAACTTTAGTGATAATTTTAATGAAATTTCTGAAGAAAATAAAGAACGAAAATATTATACAAATATTAATTATTTTAATTTTAACAACATGTCTTATGGGTGGGATCTTTTGGGTTTTATCTAAAAATATAGATGAAATAAAAAATACAGAACAAATAGAAATTATTAATGATAAATTGGATAAAATAAATAATTATTTTATAATAACTAATCCAATGATAAAACTGCTAACAGAAAGAAATATATTAAAAAACATAATTAATATAATAGAAATATTTTTTATTGAAAGCATATTATTTGGGATTTTTTATATAATAGGAAAGCGAATATACTATAATAATTTATTATTTATGCATACAAAAAATTCTTTAAAAAATAAAAAACAATATAAGTATAAAAAAAACAAAAAAGAAATTATATATTTAAAAAATGAATTTAGAAAAATATTTAGAAATACTACATATTTTTCACAAACATTATATAATTATATAAGTATAATTATAATATTTCTATTTTTAATAAGTGCATTAATACCAATGTTTATGCAAGAAATGCAAGTTGAAAATTACGAAATAGAGGAGCTAAAATTACAAATATTTTGTTTAGTATTAATTGTTATACAAATAATATCAACATTTAATAACATGGCAATTACTGGCATTTCTAAAGATGGAAAAGAAGCATATTTTATTAAATATATACCAATAGACTTAAACAGGCAATTTAAATTAAAATTAATACCACAAATTGTAATTAATGATATTATGGTAATTTTAGTATTAATTGTTATTTCAACGAGAGTACCACAAATATCAGTTTTGTATTATATTGTTACTTTTGTTACTGCTACAATTATAAATGTAATTTATACTTCATTAATGCTTTTATTGGATTGTAAAAACCCAAATTTGAATTGGACAAATGAAGAATCAATTACAAAAAATAATAATAATAAAATATATAAATATTTTTTAACAATTGTTTTTGTACTAATATTAATTTATTTTTCAGAAATATTTGAACAAGTTAAATTTGTTTTTGCAGCTAGTTTAATGAATATATTTTTTATATTAATATTAATAATATTAAATAAATACATAAATAAAAATATAAATAAAATATTTAGTAAAATATATTAATATGTATCTAAACTTATAATAAAAAATTATAAGTTTAGATATTTTTTTGTTCTAAAAAGGACATGAGTATAATAATATTCATTAAAGACAAGGAGGAATAATATGAAAAAGAACAAAAAAGCAATAATAGCTATAATAACATTAATAATAATTATTATAGCAGGATATTTTATTTCAAAGAATATAAGTATTGAGAAAAATGATAATACTGCAGAAGAGTACCAAGATTATACTCCACAAGAGGAGATTTCTGATGAACAATTAAGACAAACGAAAGTAGTACTTTATTTTGCAAATGCGGATACCGGAGAATTAGAATCAGAAATAAAGATTGTTGATGCAAATACATTATTACAAAATCCATACAAAGAATTAATCTCTTTATTAATTAAAGGACCTCAAAGCAGTAATTTAAAAAAATTAATTCCAGAAGGAACAAATTTACATGATGCAAAATTAGAGAATTCATGTGTTGTTATTAATGTATCAAATGAATTTTTAAACTATGAAAATGAGGAAAATAAATTAAAAATAATTAATAGTATTGTAAATACTTTAACAAATCTTAAAGAAGTAGATTCTGTAAAATTTTTAATTAATGGAGAACAGAATGAAAAATTGTCAGAAGTTTATGTAAAAAATAAATAGAAAAATCCAGATTTTCTGGATTTTATTTTTTTAATAAATTGAATAATTTAACATATTTAACAAATGTACTAAAATCACAAAGAAAATGTTCAACATCATTTAAAGACGTACAAGTATCTTTTTTAAAAGATTTAAAATTGAATTTTTTCTTTTTTGGAGTATTAGGACTGCATGATTTAGGAGGAGGTGGTGGACAAGGTTTTGGTGGAGGAGGAGGTAAATGTGCTTGTTTTGGATCAGGAGAAATGTTATTAGATCTATAATTATTATATCTATAAAAATTGTACATATACTTCACACTCACTTACTATAATTTATATATAATATGTAAAAAAACAATAAAAGTATATAAATTAAATAAAAAATATGATAAAATATATAAGTAGAATGGAGGAAAAAAATGAACGGAACATTATATATTGTAGCAACGCCTATAGGAAATTTAGAAGATATAACATTAAGAGCATTAAGAATATTAAAAGAAGTAGATTTAATAGCAGCAGAAGATACAAGACAAACTTTAAAATTATTAAATCATTTTGAAATTTCAAAACCACTAATAAGTTACCATAGACATAATGAAGATGTAAAAAGTGATATATTAATAGAAAAATTAATTAATGGAGAAAATATAGCATTAGTTTCTGATGCAGGAACGCCAGGAATTTGTGATCCAGGAGAACAAGTTATAAAAATGGCAATAGAGAAAGGCATAAATGTAATCCCAATACCAGGAGCATGTGCTATGATAAATGCATTGATAGCATCAGGAATAGACACAAAAGAATTTTGCTTTTTAGGATTTTTGCCATTAAATAAAAAATTAAGAAAAGAAAAATTAGAAGAAATAGAAAAATCAGAAAAAACAATAATTATATATGAAGCTCCTCATAAAATGAAAAATACTTTAGAAGATTTAAATAAAATATTAGGGGATAGGAAAGTGGTTTTAGCAAGAGAATTGACAAAAATACATGAAGAATTTTTGAGAGAAAATATAAAAGAACTCTTGGAAAAAATTGATAATATAAAAGGTGAAATGATATTAATAATCGAGGGGACAAAAAGTAAAAATGATTTGGAAAATGAATTAGCAGAACTTACTATAGAGGAACATTATAAATATTATGAAAATCAAGGATTAGATAAAAAAGAAATAATAAAAAGAATTGCAAAAGATAGAAATGTTAATAAAAATGAAATATATATGAAATTCATATAAAAAAGAAGAAGATTTATGATACTAGTACCTGTCAAGTACTCACAAAATAAAAATGTTTTTAACTTGAATAA
>CAMEJH010000017.1 GCA_945919455.1 uncultured Clostridium sp.
GTAAGATTGTAGTCAAAACCATAATTGCAAAAAGTACAAGCATTTTCGCATCCACAAGACATAAAAAGTAATTGATAAGTTTTATTTTCTACTCGAACGAGAGATACTACTGGTGTTCCTGCTTCAGTTTTGATATTTTTCCGCATTTTCCAGATTTCACGAGTTAAATATTCATTCATCTCATAACCTCCTAGTCAATTCAAATTTAGATAGTATTCTACATATTTATTGTATCTCTTTTCAAAATAAAACAAGTGACCTTTTTAATACTAAAAAAATCACCTGTTTTATTTATTTTATTGGAATATATAATTTTAATTTATTGTTCGGTAAATATTCTTCGATATCTGGTAAATCTTCTAATTCACATTCAATATTAGGAATAATTGTCCTATATATTTTTTTGCAAAATTCATACAATGACGTAGAATTTATATAATCACATTCGAAGACTAAATAATTACTAGGTTTTAAATTTAATTCTATTGCATTTTCAAACTTTTCTGTAGAGGCTATATAATATATTGCTTCGTCTATACTACAAGTTTTATCATATTCTAATAAACCATATTCTTTTTTTCCTTTTATGTATCTATAATTATCTTTCCAAAATAGAGGAGCTTCATTATGGCAGTTTTTAATTGTTGTTTTCATAGAAATAGCATATAAATTAAACTCTATATTTTTTTCTATATGATAATTAAATTCATCTGTCACATCTTCATTTATTAGTTCATATTGTGAAAAGAATTTTATATTTGTTTTATTATTGTTTATTTCACTTGGAATAAAACCCATCATAGATTTGAAAGCTCTAGAAAAAGCTTGTGAAGATTCATAATTATATTTTATTGCAATGTCGATTATTTTTTCTTTACCATCAAGTAAATCTAGTGCAGACATACTTAATCTTCTTTTTCTTATATAATCAGCTAAAGTATAATTGGTTACAAATAAAAAAATTCTATGCATTGTATATTCGTTTACACCAAGTATTTGAGCTAGTTTTTTATAACTAATTTCTTCACAAAGATTATCTTCTATATAATTAATTAAATCATTAAATCTTTCATTACTTTGTTTATTCATATATTTTCCTCGATTTCTTATAAAACTAAAATTAGTATAACATTTTTTCTATAAAATTACAAATTACTAAAAAAATCATTATATATTATTAAACAAATACAATGCAACTTTGTTTTGTTCTATAGTTTCCATTTTTTCTCTTTTTCAGCAAGCTGCTTTTTTATATTTTTATAATCGCCCATATATATTTTATTATTTATAATTCGGTTAATAGAGGAATCAATCCAATGCTTTACTTCTGGATATAAAACTTTTTCTTTGTTTAAAATGTTGGCAATTGTTTGATAACTTTTACCTTCTAAATACATTTCAAATATTCTAACAACTACATCTTTTGTACTATTGTCAATTTTCAATGTTTTATCTTTATCTCTTTCATAGTCCAAAGGGCACTTACCAGGAATATGACCAGCTTTAATTGCAACATTTAATCCAAACTTTGTTCTTTCTGATACTATTTCAATTTCTAATTGTGATAGAACTGTTAACATTCTAACAAAGAAACGACCATTTGCAGTTGAGGTATTTACATCATCTCTATCACATATTAAATAGCAATGATATTTTTCAAGAGTACTAATTAAAACCTCCAAATCACGAACAGACCTTGTAACTCTATCTAATTTATAAGCTACAATATAGTTAAGTAACCCATTTTTCATATATTTACAAAAAACAAAAAATAAGCCGACTAAATCGACTTATATATGTGAAATGATATTCACTTTTTCGTTTTCTTTAAACTCACTTGTTGCAATACTTTCAAGTAGTTCGACGAAAACACATTATGGAGCGGGTAGAGGGAATCGAACCCTCGCAACCAGGTCGGAAGCATGGTATTCTACCACTAAACTATACCCGCACAATTATATATACATTATATCATAGAATCATTTTTTAATAAAGCATTTTTGATTAAGATAATTTAAAATACTACTATCAGATTTAAAATCAAATTCTAATTTATAACTATGCAATTGTTGATATTTAAAGCCAAAATCTTTATTAACAGAATTAATACCATATTTACCATCTCCAATAATTGGATGACCTATATGTGCTAAATGAGCTCTAATTTGATGTGTTTTTCCAGTTTCTATTTCAACTTCTAAAAGTGATGAATTATTATTATATGTTTCTAACACAGAATAAGAAGTAAGTATTTTTTGATATCCGGTTTTAAATACATCAGAAATATAAACAATTGATTTTTTATTATCTTTAAATAAATAACTTTCAAGTCTAGCTTTTCTTGGGCTAGGAATACCGTAAACTAAAGCTAAATAGAATTTTTTTATTTCATGTTTTTTAAATTTATCAAGTAAAATATCTAAAGATTCCTTATTTTTGGCAAATAAAATTAATCCAGTAGTATTTCTGTCAAGTCTATGACAAGGCATAGGCAGAAATGCACAATTAGAATATTTTTTATGAACAATACTAGTTAAACTATTTTCTCCTGTAACCTCGATATTATCAGTTTTATTAATAATTAAAATATTATCATCTTCATAAACGATATCTAAATTAGTAGTAGGAAATAAAAACTCATCTGATATATAAATACAAATTTCACTACCAGTGGATATATTACAATCTTTATTTATTCTTTTTCCATCAATTTTAATATCCTTTTGCCTTAGAGATTTATTAAAAGTATTATAAGATAGGTAAGGATAGCTATCTAATACAAATTTTGAAAGTTTTTTCCCATTATATTTATCTGTAACAAATAATTTTTTCATATATTTAACCACTTTTCTATATAATATAAATAAATATAACATATTTTTTAATCTTGTTCAAGATAGGCAAGATTAAAAAATTGATGAATTAGTATCAACTATGAAATTTTGATTAATATATAAGAAAAAAAGAGAAAAAATGAATAAAAATGAGAAAAAAAGAGCAATATATGAATATATAAATGGAAAATCAAAGAAAAAAAAGGCCAAAAACAGTTAAAAATGGGATATAAAGGATACTATATTTGCAAAAGCAGTAAAATTATGTTATAATAGAAGTTGGTCGCGTAAAAAAGGAGAGTGTATATTATTTTTAAAAATAAGCTAAAATACTATACAAAAGAGAGCTGTAAGATTTTTAGCATAATGGCAATAGCGTTAGGAATAATAATAGCGATTATATTAATAAAATATAGACCAGTTTATATAGTTACTTTATCAGGAAAAGAAATAGGCTATATAGATGATGAAACAAAATTAGAAGATAGAATACAACAAGAAATAATAAACATGGAAGGAAAAAATATAGATTTTGTTTCTTTAGAAGAAATGCCAAATTATGAATTAAAATTAGTAAACAGAACACAAGAAACAAACGAAGAAGAAATAATGATTGCATTAAAAGAAAATGCAAAAATAATGTATAAATATTATGCAGTTGTACTAAATGATGAAGTACAAGGATTTGTTGATAACATAGAAGAAGCAGAACAAACAGTTAATAAAATTAAAGAAGAGAATAAAAATAAATCTATAAAATTAGATTTACAAATAATAGAAAATTATACAGAAAACATAGAAGAAGTTAGTATAGAAACAATTCAAGTTGCCCAAGCACAAGTTGAGCAAAAGGTTGCAGCTCTTATAAAAGAAGATGAAAAGAGCAAAATGCCAATAGTTAATGGAGTATTGCTAGCAACTCTTCCAGTAAATGGACAAGTAACTTCAAGATTTGGAGCTAAAAGTAGTATAAGGTCAGGTGCACATACAGGTACTGATATTTGTTGTGCAAAAGGTACACCTATTAAAGCTGTAGCTTCAGGAACAGTAATATTTGCAGAAAGAAACGGTTCATATGGAAATCTTATAAAAGTTAGCCATGGTAATGGAGTTGAAACTTGGTATGCACATTGTGATCAATTATATGCTAAAGTTGGTCAACAGGTAAATGCAGGAGATGTTATAGCAGCTGTTGGATCAACAGGTAACTCAACAGGATATCATTTACATTTAGAAATAAGAGTAAATGGGAATCCAGTAAATCCACAACAATATTTATATAAATAAAAGCCACTGTTTAGTGGCTTTTTTCTATTCAACTGTTACAGATTTTGCTAGATTTCTAGGTTTATCAACATCTAATCCTTTTTCCTTTGAAATATAATAAGAAAGTAATTGTAATGGAACAATAGATAGTATTGGTGATAATAGCGTATTTGTATTAGGTATACTAATAACCTGATTAATATTGTTACTTGGTAAATCTTGACTAGTGATTACTAATGTTTTTGCACCACGAGTAATAACTTCTTGAATATTACTTATAGTTTTTTCAACTAATTTACTATCTGTAATAATACTAATAACAGTAACTCCATTTTCAATTAATGCTATAGGTCCATGTTTTAATTCACCAGCTGCATAAGCTTCAGAGTGAATATAAGAAATTTCTTTTAATTTTAGAGATCCTTCTAATGCTGTGTTATAATCAACACCTCTGCCTAAGAAAAATACATCTTTTTCTTGATATATTTTTTTTGCAAATTTTTTTATTTCAGAAGAACATTTTAATGTTTCTTCAATTTTGCTTGGAAGAGATAAAATTTCTTTCTTTATTTTAGAAAGTTCTTCAGAAGGTATGCTATTTAATACTTCTGCAAAATAAATAGCTAAAATATTTAGTAAAATTACCTGTGATGTATAGGCTTTAGTAGAAGCTACTGCAATTTCTGGACCTGCATGTGTATAAATTGAGTAATCTGCTTCTCTTGTAATTGAACTTCCTATAACATTAGATATTGCTAAAGTTGTAGCACCTTTTGATTTTGCTAATTTTAATGCTGCTATAGTATCAGCTGTTTCTCCTGATTGCGAAATATATATACATAAAGTGTTTTTATCTATAATAGGATTTCTATATCTAAATTCTGATGCAACTTCAACTGAAACAGGAATATTGCAAAGTTGTTCTATTGCATTTTTTCCTGTAAGACCTGCATGCATTGCAGTACCACAAGCTACTATATAAATTTTATTTATAGAAGATAAAAATTCTTTTGAAAAATTTAAATCTTCAAAATTACATGGTTCATTTTCTGGTAAACGAGAACCAATTGTTTCTCTAATAGCATTTGGTTGTTCATAAATTTCTTTAAGCATATAATCATCATATCCGTTTTTATCTGCAGCACTTGCATTCCAATCAATACTAGTTACCATTTTTGATATTTTATTTAAATTAATATCATAAAATTCCACATTATCTTTAGAAAGTAGTGCAAATTCATAATCATTTAAAAGATAAAAATCTTTTGTAAATGATAGTATTGCAGGGATATCAGAAGAGATATAATTTTCTCCATCACCTTTACCAATAACAAGAGGACTATCTTTTCTAATAACAATCATATTATCTGGCATGAATTTTGAAATAACTTGAATTGCAAAACTACCCTTTAAATCTTTACAAGCTTTTTGAACAGCACGTAAAACTTTATATTTATCATCAACATTATCATTTGAATAATAGTAATGTATAAGGTTAGGTATTACTTCAGTATCTGTTTGAGATCTGAATTTATAACCTTTTTCAATTAAAAATGATTTTAAATCATTATAATTTTCTATAATTCCATTATGAACTACGGAAAAGCTATCACTATTATCTAAATGGGGATGAGCATTTTCTTTAGATGGTTTCCCATGAGTTGCCCATCTAGTATGAGCAATTCCTATAGAGCCTTCTAATTTATCAATTCCATCTAGATTGTATAAATTTTTTACTCTACCTTTATCTTTCATAACTGATAGACCAGATTTTTCTACGGTAGAAATTCCTGCTGAGTCATAACCTCTGTATTCTAATCTTAAAAGGCCCGCAATTAATATAGGACTGGCCTTTTTAGTCCCAACATAACCAATAATTCCACACATATTGATTCCTCCTTAAAAACTTTGTTAGTGGAATTGAAATATACGGTAACTTATGTATTAATCTCTGTTACAATATTTCTATTGATTTTTAATTAATACTATGGGTTAAGTAAATCCACTAGAGCATCCGCCGAATTTTTCGATAACTCTAGACCTCGTCAACTCAATAGAGTCCAGGCGCTTTGTAAAACTCCTTTCTTATAAAATGTGTATATTTCAATTTACTTTATTATATTACACCAAAATGTAAAATGTGGCAATAGATTTTAAAAAAATAACTATTGCAAACAGCGTAAAAATAGTGTATTATAATAGAGCAAGTGTTTTCTGAAACAAAAATTTTGTAACTACATAAAAAAGGAGGGAAAAAGATGTTTAACATAGAAGAACAACTAAAAATGTTACCAGATAAGCCAGGAGTTTATATAATGCGTGATGTAAATGATAGAATTATTTATGTTGGAAAGGCTATAAACTTAAAAAATAGAGTTAGATCGTATTTTAGAAAGACTGATAAAACCGAAAGAATAAAAAGAATGGTATCATTAATAGATCATTTTGAATATATAGTAGTTGATAACGAAGCTGAGGCATTAATTTTGGAATGTAATTTGATAAAGAAAAACAGACCCAAATTTAATGTATTATTAAAAGATGATAAAACTTATCCTTATATAAAGATAGATATAAAATCAGATTATCCAAATGTAGTTATAACAAGAAAGGTAATAAATGATGGTTCAAAATATTTTGGACCATATGCAAATCCAGGAGCTGCAAAAGAAATGCTTGATTTTATAAAACAAAAATATAAAATAAGGCAATGCAAAAATTTTAGATCAGAAACAAGGGCTTGTTTAAATTATCATATAAATAGATGCTTAGGACCTTGTATGGGATATATATCTAAAGAAGAATATAGAAAACAAATAGATGAAATAATAGATATTCTGGATGGCAAAATTGACAAAGTTTTAAGGGAGCTAGAAAAACAGATGCTAGATGCGGCAGATAAATTAGATTTTGAAAAAGCTGCATATATTAGAGATAGGATGTTAGCGATTGAAAGAGTAAATGAGAAACAAAAAGTATCTAATATAACTGAAAATAATATTGATGTTATAGGAATTGCTAAATCTGATATAGAAGTATGTATTGAAATTTTCTTTGTAAGAGGAAGTAAAATGGTAGGAAGAGAACATTACTTTTTTCCGGACTTAAAAGAAATGGAAAATTCAGAAATAATATCAGGATTTATAAAACAATATTATATAGATAATCAAAATCTTCCAAATAAAATAATGGTTAGAGAAGAATTAGAAGATAAAAATGCAATAGAAGAATGGTTAACTAGAGAAGCGGGAAGAAAAGTAGAAATAAAGTCTCCAAAAAAGGGAGAAAAATTACGCTTTGTCGAAATGGCAGATAATAATGCAAAAATAACACTAGAAAATAAAGAAAGAGATAGGAGCGAAATATTAGTAGAACTAAAAGAAGTATTGGGACTAGATAAACTTCCAAGAAAAATAGAAACATATGATATTTCTAATATATCAGGAGAATATATTGTGGCTGGAATGTGTGTAATGATAGATGGAGTTATAAAAAGAAATATGTCAAGAAGATTTAAAATAAAGACAGTATATGGGCAAGATGATCCAAGATGTATGGAAGAGGTTATAACACGTAGACTAAAACATTCTATTGATAGTACTTCTAGTGGATTTGGAAGATTCCCAGATGTTATTTTTGCTGATGGAGGAATAACTCAAATAAGAGCTACCAAAACAGCTATTGCTAAATATGAGCTAAATATACATGTTTTTGGAATGGTAAAAAATGATAAACACCAAACAAGAGCTTTAATGGATGAAAATAGAAAAGAATTAGAAATATCAGAAAATTTGAAAAACTTGATAACTAAATTTCAAGATGAAGTACATGATACTGCAATATCATATCATAGAAAATTAAGAGATGAAGATATAACTAAGTCAGAACTAGATCAAATAAAAGGAATAGGTGAGGCAAAAAAAATGGCACTTTTGAAAGAATTTGGAAGTGTGGAAATAATACGTAAATCTACAATAGAAGAACTTATGAAAGTCAATGGAATAAATGAAAATTTAGCACAAAAAATAATAAAAGAACTAAATTAAATTCACCATAAAGGGGAAAAAATGTAAATTACTGCGATGAAAATTAAAATTTTTTAAGAATATTATAAAAAATCCTGCATATATTTTAATATGGACAAGCTTGGCTTGTAATATTAAGGGGGTTGTTATATGAAATTTTTAAAAAAACACAAATTATTTTCATTTGCAGTAATTTGTTTTATAGTTTTAACAGGAGCTAATGTTTTTATGATATATGAACTACTAAAAACAATTATAACAATTTAACACCAATAGGGACGGTTCTTTTTGGTGTTTTTTTACATAGACTATCATAGGGGTGATTAACTATGATAGGGTTAGCTTTGGCAGGAGGTGGAATAAAAGCGGCAGCACATATAGGTGCTCTAAAAGCTATTGAAGAAGAAAATATACAATTTGATTGCGTATCAGGAGCTTCATCTGGAAGTATAATTGCAACAATGTATGCACTAGGATATAGTAGTGACGAAATGTGGAAAATGTTTAAAGTATTAGCTCCAAAAATAAAATATTTTGAATGGAAAAAAATATTTAAATTAATTTTTGGAATAATATTTCAAAGAACTATTAACATTGATGCATTAAATAGTGGAAAAATTATAGAAAACATTATAGATGAAATATGTTCAGAAAATCAAATATACAATATAAATCAAATAAAAATGCCACTATTAATATCAATGGTGCAATTACAAAATGGAACTGTATATATAGCATCGTCAAAAGAAAACAGAATGGAGCTTTTGGATAATACAAAATACATAATGGATATACCTATATCAACGGCAGTTAGAGCAAGTTGCAGTTTCCCAGTAGTATTTTCTCCATGTACTTATCAGGGAATGCAATTAATAGATGGAGGAACACGCGAAAATTTGCCTTGGAAGGAATTAAAACAAATAGGTGCAGATGAAGTTCTTGGAATTTCATTTAATACAATATATGCTGAAAAAGATTGTTGTAATAATATAATAGATGTTGCAGCAAGAGCAATGGAATTACAAGGCAGAGAACTATCTATTTATGAAAAAAATGGTATTGATCATTTAATAACAATTAATTTGAAAAAGGTTTCTTTATTAGATTCTAGTAAAATGAATGAATTATATAAAATAGGCTATATTCAAACAAAAGAACAGCTAAAACACTTGAAAATAGTGTAAAAATGTAATATAATTTCTATATTGGAGAAAATTATATGAACATAGCAAATCAGAAGAATCAGCACGAAAAGGAAGAGAGATGAAAGAGAGGAAAAAATGAACATAGCAAGTGATTGGAAAGATTATAAAATATTAGATATGGCAGATGGACAAAAACTAGAAAAATGGGGAGATGTAATATTAGCAAGACCAGATCCACAAATTATATGGAGAGAAAAATCATATCCAGAAAGATGGAAAAATATTAATGCAACATATCATAGAAGTAAAACTGGTGGTGGATCATGGGAGTATAATAAAAAAATGCCAAATCAATGGCAAATAAAATACAAAGAATTAACATTTAATATAAAGCCAATGGGATTTAAGCATACAGGATTGTTTCCTGAACAAGCTGTTAATTGGGATTGGATGATGGATAAAATAAAAAATGCAGGTAGAGAGATAAAAGTATTAAATTTATTTGCATATACAGGTGGAGCAACAGTAGCATGCGCAGCAGCTGGAGCATCAGTATGCCATGTAGACAGTTCAAAGGGAATGGTAACATGGGCAAAAGAAAATATAATTTCATCAGGTCTAGAAGATAGACCAGTAAGATATATAATAGATGATGTTGTAAAATTTGTAAACAGAGAAATACGTAGAGGTAATAAATATGATGCAATAATAATGGATCCACCATCATATGGTAGAGGTGCTAATGGTGAAGTATGGCAATTTGAAAATAATATCTATGATTTAGTTCAACTATGTACAAAAGTATTATCAGATAATCCATTATTTTTCTTGATAAACTCTTATACAACAGGAATTTCAAGCAAAGTATTAGAAAATATCTTAAATTTAACTGTAAGTAGAGATTATAAAGGAAAAGTATCATCAGGAGAAATAGGACTTCCAATGGAGGACTCTAAATTAGTTCTTCCATGCGGAATATATGGCAGATGGGAAAAATAAAAAATCGTAAATTGGTGCAGGACATTAATATTACTTTTTTAAAGAGGAGATATAAAATGCAAAAATTAAATGTAATATATGAAGACAATCACATAATAGTAGTAGAAAAACAGCCTAATATACCATCTCAGGCAGATAAAACAGAAGACATTGATATGCTAACAATTATAAAAGAATATATAAAAGAAAAATACAATAAACCAGGAAATGTATATCTTGGTCTTGTACATAGATTAGATAGACCGGTTGGGGGAGTTATGGTGTTTGCAAAAACATCAAAAGCAGCATCACGACTAAGTGATCAAGTTAGAGAAAAGACATTTAAGAAAAAGTATTTAGCAGTTGTAGATGGAAAATTTGAAAATATGACAGGAACATTAGAAGATTATTTATATAAAGACGAAAGAAATAATATTAGTAAAGTTGTAGGCAAAGAAAAGAAAAATGCTAAGTTTGCAAAATTAGATTATGAGGTTTTAGCATATAATGAAATAAAAGATCTATCTTTGCTAAGAATAAATCTTCATACTGGTAGACACCATCAAATAAGAGTTCAATTGTCACACTCAGGACATAGCATATTTGGAGATCAAAAATATGGTACTAGAGGGCAAGGAAAACAAATTGCATTATGGGCATATGAACTTACAATAATGCACCCTATAACAAAAGAAGAAATGACATTTAAATGTTTACCGGAATCCAATGGTACTTGGTGTATTTTAAGAGATTTAGAAATAAAATAAAAGAAACAAATATAAGAAATATGTATATTTGTTTCTTTTTTTATGTTTGATTTTACTTTTTTATAAAACTCATTAAAATTTATATAAAATGTAAAATATATAATTTTGATATTAAAAAACTAAATCTTATAAAGAAAAATAAAAAATATAGTTAAAAAATGATAAATTTAATGAGAACTTAAGATAAATAGCGAGGTGGAAAATGTGATAGATAAAATCTGTACGATTCTAACCAACAAAATCAGAAAAGAAATGCCTGAAGTGGATGATGAAAGAGCAGAAATAATAATGTTTGGACTTCAAAACATTATTGGAGAAATTCCAAAAATATTTATTATTTTTATTGTGGCTTATTTATTAGGTATAATGAAATTAACACTTATTTCTTTTTTGGTAATAGTAGCATATAGAAGTTTTTCTGGTGGATTACATATGAAGACACATATATCATGTATAATATATACTTTAACATTATATTGCGGAACAGCATTAATTGGAAAATATGTAGTTATACCAGGAATGGCAAAATATATTATTGGAATAATATGTTGGGCATTTTGTATGTTAATGGTAAAATTATATGCACCAGCTGATACAGAGAATGTACCAATACTTAGAAAAAAGGAAAGAAAACAAAAAAAGATAATGTCATATATTGTTTTAACAATAGAATTTATAATTGCTCTAACTATAGATATACCAAGTGTTACAACAATAATAATATTTGGGGATTTTATACAGTCATTGATGATAACAAGAATTGCATATAAAATAACTGACAATAAATATGGATACGAAGTATATGCAAATACTTAATTTGGTTGATATAAGATATAATATATTTATATTCTTATGTTATATAGTTTTTACCAAAGAAAGGGGAATTAATATGGTTAAATTTTTAGCAAAGATTGCAGAGAAATACGCAAAAGCAACAAATACAGCATGTGTAATAGTTTGGGTTGTACATCAACCAAAAATGCCAGCATCTTTAATAAAAAAAGATTAATTCAACATTAAAAATGTTTTACTTAAACATTATAAATTCAATTCAAAAAGGAAAGCTTCAGTAAGAAGCTTTCCTTTTTTTATAATAAGTGATATAAAACTTCTTTAATCATATATTGATAATTCTTGTTTAAAAAATTCAGAAGTTTTACTTGTAAATAAATCTAAATTTTTACTTTTATTAACATATTTTCTTACTTCCCATAAACCTATTCCAGAATGATCCTTTTTGCCAGATACTCCTTTTTTAAAAATTAAATCAATATCTACATCTTTATTTGAATAAGTATTTTCAATTAGTATAATTGCTCTATTGTTTCTAGCTTCTCTCCTAAAAGAAATTTTTACTATTTTTTCTTCGCACTTTTCTGCTTCTTCAATAGCATTATCAATTAATATACCAAGTATTCTAGAAAATTCATATATATTAATTTTTAGTTGATTTAGATCTAAAAGGAAATCTATTTCAAAAGATATACCATTATTAGTTGCTTTAAAATATTTATTATTTAATAAACTATATATTCCAGGATTGTTAATTATTCTAGGATTTAGTATTGATAAATTGTTGGTAATTTTACAATCTTTTTTTACTCCTTCAAAATAATCTTTTAGACCATTCATATCATTATTTTGTATATAACCATCTAAAGTAGAAACTATATTTCCAAAATCATGCTTAAAACCTTTTACTTTATCATATAAAATTTCTAAAGATTTATTATATTCTTCTGCAGTTTCTAAATCTCTTTTTGTAGTTGCTAATTTTATCATACGTGTAACACTATAAACACTTAATGCAAAAAAAGAAATTAACAAAATAAAACTTAAAATTGATATTATAATAGGGACAATATCAATATAAAATGTATTAACTACTAATTGAATACATACTGCTAAAAAACCTACAAAAAGATTAACATATAATATTTTTAAGGTTTTTTTATCTAATATATCAAACATATCCAATGAAAAATTAATTTTCTTGAATTTCTTTAAAACCATACATATAATTGCTATAAAAATATACAAAATAATTAAAAATGATAATCTATATATAGGTGTATTTAGTAATATATCAAGAGATATATTAAATATAGATATGTAAGGATTTTGCAATAATATGTTTAATATACCAAATGCAAATGTAGAAAGTATTAATGATAAAATACTTTTTAAAATATTTAGTTTAAATACAATTTTTATTAATAAAAGTATACATGAGTAATTTATAAATACATTAAAAGGTGGTTTTATAAAATTTGAATTTATTAAACCTACAGATGACATTATTACAACATATAAAATTTTTTGCTTTTTCGTAGCATTAACATTAAAACATATTAAAAATAATTGCATAAATAGATAGGCTTCAACAAAAGCTGCTGGAATTAGAATTATATTAACCAGCTCAGGATTTATGCTATTAAAAGATGTCCAAATACTATTTAACAACTGCATCATTATTAATCATCTCCATAAGTGAATTTTTATATTTTGGACCAATATAACAAATTGAATCATTTTTAAATAAGATAGTGTTATCAGAAAATGATATATTAACTATATTTTTTAAATTAGCAATAAAAGATTTATGACAACGTACAAAATTATTAGGTAACTTATTTTCTATTTTTTTGAATGAATTATACGTTTCGTAATCTTTATGGGACGTATGATAAATTATTCTCATACCATTTTTCTCTATAAATTGAATATCATTTAAATCAATAAAAGTACCTCTATTATCAATTCTAAAAAATTTAACATTTGTATTAGATATATCATCAAACAATCTATTTAGAGTATTTGTAAGCGTTTCTAGAGTAATAGCATTTTTTATTAAATAATCAAATGTCTTAAATTTATATGCTTGCATTACATATTCAAAATGACTTGTTATAAAAATAAGATAACAATTCTTATTAATTTTTCTAATTTTATTAGCTACATCCAATCCAGTTATATTAGAACCACGAAATTCTATATCTAAAATAACAACATTTACAATGTTGGAAGACATAAATGAAACAACTTCATTATAGTCAGTAGTTTTTAAAACAATTTTTGCATCAAAATCATTTTTTAAGAAAGCTTTTTCAAGTAGTATAGAAATCTTTTCTACCATATGTATTTCATCATCACATATTACGAAATTTACCATAGTAACCTCCCAAAATATTGTAAATGTGTAAATACTACACAAAAAAATAAAATCTGACAAGATTTTCAAATTTAATTTTAATATAAAACAAAAAGTAAAAAATGTCAATACGCTAGTTGAATATATGAACATTTTGATATTCTAGTAATATGAGTGGATAGAGGAACATTATTTTAATATTTCAAATACAAAAAATGTAAAAAATATAACAAATATATACTAAAATAACATAAAATTTTTCTTGTAAGCAATTGTTATATATTTTTAACTTTCTTCATAATATTAAATAAAAATAAGGAGGAAAATTAATGAAGAAGGAAAATGCTAAAAATGTAATTTTAATAGGAATTATTCTAATAATGTTTTCGATATGTACAATTCAATTAAATAAGATAAATTTATTACAAACGTCAGCATCTGCAGAAGATAATAAAACTATTGGATGGGGAATAAAAAGGAATAACAATCATCAACAACCTGATGTAGGAGTACAAAATAAAAGTATATTAGAACAAAATGGAGGAATTTGCTTAGGAAAAGATATGGATAAAAAGATATATTTAACATTTGATGCTGGATATGAAGCTGGTTATACTGAAAAGATATTAGAAACTCTAAAAGCAAACGACGTTAAAGCAACATTTTTTATAACATCGCATTATTTAAATACTGCATCTGATATAGTAAAAAAGATGATCGATGAAGGACATATTGTAGGAAATCATACGGTAAATCATAAGAGTATGCCAAGTATAACTAATGAAGAAATAGAAAAAGAAGTAATGCAATTACATCAAGCAGTATTCGAAAAATTTAATTATGAAATGAGATATATTAGACCACCAAAAGGTGAATTTAATGATAGAACTTTAAAAAAATGCCAAGAACTAGGATATAAAACAGTTATGTGGAGTTTTGCATATTGTGATTGGGATGAAAAGAAACAACCTTCAATTGAAAACGGAAAGAAAATGATAATAGAGAATCTACATCCAGGTGAAATAATGCTATTGCATGCAAATTCAAAAACAAATTCAGAAATTTTAGATACAATAATAAAAGAAGCAAAAAATCAAGGTTATGAATTTAAATCATTAGATCAATTTGAATAGTTAAAAATAGATTATAAAATGGAGGGAATGACATGAAAAAAAGAAGATTAGAAAAAATGTTAGAATTACCACAAGAAGTATATACCAATGTGCCTAAAATAACTATTACGGGATTTAATGAAATAATATTAGAAAATTATAAGGGGATTTTAGAATATGAAGAATTATTTGCTAGTATTAGTACATATATAGGAATAGTAAATATTAGTGGATACAATATAAATTTAGAAAAAATGACAAATGATGATATAAAAATAACTGGAAAAATAGAAAGCATAGAACTGGAAAGAATGCAAGATTAATGGAGGTATCAAATGATAATTAAGATATTGCTACAATATTTATTAGGATATGTTAGAATCTCGGTTGAAGGATATTATATAGAACGTTTTATAAATATATGCACTACTAGCAAAATCTTAATATGGAATTTAAAAAGAGAAAAAGGTGTCAGACTACTTTTAAATATAGGAATACAAGACTATTATAAAGCAGTAAATATTGCCAAAAAACTAAAATGCAGAGTAAAAATAGTAAAAAAGAGAGGAATTCCTTTTATTGCTAATAAATATAGGAAAAGAAAAATATTTCTAGCATCTATATTTATAATAATAATTGCTATATATGCAAGTTCTAATTATGTATGGAATATTGAGATACAAATAGAAGACAATTTAAAATTAGAAAATATATTAGAAGATATTAATTCTGCTGGTTTAAGAACAGGAATAAGAAAAAATAAAATAAAAACAGAAGAAATAATAAATCAAATAAGATTAAAAAGAAATGATATATCATGGATAGGGATAGATTTAAAGGGAACAAATGCTATTGTAAAATTAGTTAAAGCAAAAGAAGCTCCAGAAATTATCGATGAAAAAGAATATTGTAATATAGTAGCCAACAAAGGAGGAACAATAACACAAATAGTAGCGCAAAATGGAACAGCTCTTGTAAAGCCAGGAGATGAAGTGCAAAAAGGTCAAGTTTTAATACAAGGAACAATGGAAGGAAAATATACGGGGATAAGATATGTACATAGTTTGGGTGAAGTTAAAGCAATAGTAGAATACACAAAATCAGAAAAAATTAGTTATAAAGAGGAACAAAATGTCAAAACAGGAAACAAAGAGAAGAAATACCAGATAAAAATAAATAATTTTCAAATAAATTTTTATAAAACCCTTTCAAAATTTAAAATTTATGATACAATAGAAGAGAATAAAAAGTTTAAAATATTTTCAAACTTATATTTGCCGATTTCCGTAACAAAAATAACCAATGAAGAATTGGAAAAATATTCAAGAGAATATACAGTAGCGGAAGCAATAGAAATAGGAACAAAAAAATTAGAAAACGAAATAGAAAATGAAATAGAAAATAAAGAAAATATACTTCGGTAAAAAGGCAAATGTATCAGAAGCTGATGAATATGTAGAAGTTACTGTTACATATGAAGTAATTGAAAATATAGGAATGCAGGAAAAAATAGATGAAGCAAATATACAGACAGAAGAAATACAATAATATACCTGCCTACCAAGAAACTTAGAAAGGGTGAAATTATGGAAGAAAGAAGTCTAAGAGTAGTAGGAACAGATAAAACATTTTTTAATAAATTAACTAATACTTTAAATAAATTACTAATACCAACACAAATAGGTATAAATGGTATGCGTATTGCAATGAAAAGAAATGCTTTAATAAAAGCATTTGAAATATCAGAGGAAGAAGATGACGCTAGCAAAAAAGAAATTGCAGATAAAAAATATGAAGAGGCCTATACTGCTTATTTAGAAGCGCTAGATAAATATGTATTAGATACTATTTATAAAAAGGTAAAAAATGATACAGCAACAAAATTAGAAAGTATGGCCTTATCACAATATTATGGAATAGTACAATTAAAACAAAACGAATTTGTAGAATATAAATATAGAAAACAAAAATATTTGTTAGAACTAGATAAAGAAACTGTAACAAATTCAGGTAAAACAAAAGCAATTGAAAAATATCAAAAATTTTATATATCAAAACAAGATACATTATACAAAGGAATATTAAAAAATTATTCAATAAAATTAGCAGATAATACTAATGTATATGATTCTACTAAGGAATGGATATATATAAAAATATTTGACACATTAGAAGATTATATAAAAAATATATTACCATTAAAAATTAATGATCCAAAACTTGAAAAAGTAGTTAAAGAATATGAAAAATATGAAAAATTTTCGGTAGGAAAATTAGATGCTAGGGATAATATTGAAAAAAATATGATTTTATTAGGAATAAGCAGAAATTTATTTACACATAGTTTGCCTTTAGTAGTAGCAGAACAATGTTACATGAAATTATTAAAGGATGCTAGATGTTTAGTTCAAGATACTAAAATAGCTGCAAAGAGAGAAAAAGCTTATACGATGCTATTAAACTTAATAGAAGACTATAACATAAGATTACTAGCTACAAAAGTATATTGGGATAATCCAAAAGATAGAGAAGAATTCAAAAGCTTTTATGACAAATATAAAATAATAGAAAAACTAAAAGAAACAGACTTTATTGAATATGTAAAACAAAAAGAAATACTATTTATGAGAGAAGATATAAGAAAAATAGGAGAAGAAAAAACAGACTATAGTAGACTAATAAAATATTATAAGAGAAAATTAGTAGACTATGGAGTAATGAAAGAAATAAAAGAATGTAAAACTGAAAATAAAAATTTTACAAGAAATAAGGCAAATGTAGGAATAAAAGAACTTGTAAATGTATAAAGGATGGAAAAATGTATCAATTAGAATATTTAGATATTGAAGAAAATAAGGAATATGAAAATATAATAAAAAAAGTAGTTGAACAATGTTTTAAAGAGGAAAAATTAGAAAATTCAAAATTATATATAAGTATAACATTAACAAACCCTGAAAATATTCATAGAATAAATAAACAATATAGAGATGTAGACAGAGAAACTGATGTATTATCATTCCCAATGTTCGAAAGAAATGAATTAGATGAAAAAATAAGGAACAATGATTTTGAACATGAAGATGTTTTGGGAGATATAGTAATATCAATAGAAAAAGTAAAAGGACAAGCACAAGAATATGGGCATAGTTTTGAAAGGGAATTTGCATATATGATTGTGCATGGATTTTATCATTTAATGGGATATGACCATATAAAGGAAGAAGATAAAATTGTAATGAGACCTAAAGAAGAAAATGTTTTAAATAAATTAGGAATTAGAAGGGATGAATTGAATGAAGAATAAAAAAACGATAGTTTTAATAATTATATTGATTATTCTTATACTTGTAGCAGCAGGAATACTAGTTTATAAAAATGTAATAGAAAAAAAAGTACCAACTGTAAATGATAATTTACAAGAAGATTCAAATGTGACTGAGGAAGAGCCATTAGTAGTACCAGAAAAGAAGGTTCAAATCTATAGTGGAACAGATAGACCAATAGCTGTTATGATAGACAATCATTCTGGAGCATGGCCACAAGCAAATTTAAACAAAGCTTATATTGTTTATGAAATTGTCGTTGAAGGTGGAGAAACTAGACTAATGGCTGTATTTAAAGGACAAAATCTAGAGAAAATAGGACCTGTAAGAAGCTCAAGACATTATTTTCTAGACTATGCTTTAGAAAATGATGCTATATATGTGCATCATGGATGGAGTCCACAAGCTCAAAGTGATATTCCAAAATTAGGAGTAAATAATATTAATGGAATACAAGAAAGTTCAAAGAATTTCTGGAGAGTAAAAGATAAATCAGCACCACATAATCTATTTACAAATACACAAGCAATATTAGAAATAGCACAAAGAAAAGGATACAAAACAACTTCTGAAAAAGAAAGTATATTAAATTATGTTGCAGATGAATTTGACTTGTCAGAAAAATATGAAACAACAACAGATGAAAATGTAGAAAATACAACTACTAAAATAGAAACATTAGATGCAACAACTGTTACAATACCTCATTCACAACTTCAAACAGTAAAATATGAATATAATGCAGAAACAAAAACATATACAAGATATGCAAGAGGAAAACTACAAAAAGATTATATAACAGGAGATCCTGTAACTACAAAAAATATAATAATAACCAAATGTAATAATTATACTTTAACAACAGATACAGAAGGAAAAGGTAGACAGGGACTAAATAATATAGGAACTTTTGATGGTTATTATATAACTAACGGAAAAGCAATTCCAATAAAATGTACAAAATCTGCAAGAAATACACAAACAGTTTATAAAGATTTAGATGGAAATGAAATAGAAGTAAATGATGGAAATACTTTTATAAATATTTGCCCAGTAGATGCAAAAGTTAAAATAGAAGGAAATGCAAGTGTATAGATAAAAATAAATAAGTACACCACAAATGTCAGAAAGAAATTACTAACATTTTGTGGTGTATTTTTTGAAGTATAAAATAGTTTAAAATTTATAAAAAAAGAAATAATATAAAAAAGGAGTGATTTATATGAACACAAATAGAAAAGTTGTACTTGTAGGAGCAGGATTTGTAGGAATGAGTATGGCATATTCACTATTAAATCAAGGTGGAATTGATGAATTAGTTTTAATAGATGTGAATAAAGAAAAAACTATAGGAGAAGAAATGGATTTATCTCATGGATTACCATATGCACCTCATAAAATGTTAATAAAAGCTGGAGATTATGATGAATGTAGAGATGCTAATATTGTTGTTATAACTGCGGGATTACCACAGAAACCAGGACAATCAAGGTTAGAATTAGCAGTAGAAAATGCAAAAATAGTAAAAAGTATAACCAAAAAGGTTATGAATAATGGATTTAATGGAATATTTATAGTTGCAAGTAATCCTGTAGATTTAATGTCTTATGTAGTTGCTGAGGTTTCTGGTCTACCAAAATCAAAAATAATAGGTTCGGGTACAGTATTAGATACAGCAAGATTAAGATATTTGATAGCTGAATATATTGGAGTATCTAGTAAAAATGTTCATGCATATATATTAGGAGAACATGGAGATTCATCTTTAGTACCATGGGAACATTGCTATGTTGGATGCAAAAGAATAATTGATATTATGCAAGAAAGAAATCACCCTATGGACAATCTTGTAAAGATACATGATTGTGTATGGCAAGCTGCATATGAAATTATTGAGAAAAAGAAAGCTACCTATTATGGCATTGGGATGGCTTTGAACAGGTTAATTAAAGCAGTTATAAATGATGAAAATTCAATATTAACAGTATCAACATATCAAAATGGAGAATATGGACAAGAAGGAATGTATATAGGTGTTCCAGCGATAATAAATAAAAATGGAGTTAAAGAAATTTTACAGCTAAAATTAAATGAGGAAGATCAAAGAAAGTTTGATCATAGTTGTGAAATTATGAAGGAAAATATAGAAAAAGAGATAAAACCTATATTGGCAGAACAATAGAGAAAAGAAAAACTGATGAATAACTCTTGACAAATTAAAAAAAACTATGTAAAATAATAATATGTTAAATATTTGCGTTTGTACAAAGCAAAGTATTTAGTAACTTGCTAACAGAGAGTAAGGGTCACCGGCTGAAAGCCCTTTTAGTTAAACTAAATAACGAAACACTTTGGAGCAATTAATAAGAGAGGAAAATGTTTTATATATTTTCAAGCTGGGTGGTACCGCGGAATTATTTCGTCCCTGCATATGCAGGGGCGTTTTTGTGTCCTGCATAATAAGTGTTCATTAAGGAGGTTTTTTTATGAATGAGTATAGGACACATACTTGTAATGAAATAAGTTTAGAAGACGTAGGTAAAAAGGTAAGAATAGCAGGATTTGTTCAAACTATTCGTAACCATGGAGGTGTAGTATTTTTAGACATTAGAGATATGTATGGAGTTACTCAAGTAGTAACATCTGGAAAAGAAGATGAGGTAGATTTTGCATCACATATTCCAATAGAATCTTCAGTTTCAGTATATGGAACTGTAAGAAAAAGAGATGAAGAAACAATAAACTTAAAAATTAAAACAGGAATGGTAGAGATTTTTATAGAAGAAATAAAGATATTAGGAAAAAGAACTAAAAACTTACCATTTGAAGTTAATAGTGATCAAGAAGTTAGAGAAGATTTAAGACTTAAGTATAGATTCTTAGATTTAAGAAATGATAGATTAAAAAATAATTTATTATTACGTGCACAAGTATTACAATATCTAAGAAATCAAATGACAGAACAGGGATTTTTGGAGGTACAAACACCAATACTTACAAGCTCATCTCCAGAAGGAGCAAGAGATTATTTAGTACCAAGTAGATTACATCCAGGAAAGTTTTATGCACTTCCACAAGCACCACAACAATTTAAACAATTGTTAATGGTATCAGGAATAGATAAGTACTTCCAAATAGCACCTTGTTTTAGAGATGAAGATGCGAGAGCAGATAGAGCACCAGGAGAATTTTATCAATTAGATATGGAGATGTCATATGCAACACAAGAAGATGTATTTAGTGTTATTGAACCAGTAATGTATAATACATTTAAAAAGTTTTCAGATAAGAAAATTCCAGAATATCCATTTCCAAGAATAACATATAAAGATGCAATGCTAAAGTATGGTTCAGATAAGCCAGATTTAAGAAATCCATTATTTATAATAGATGTAACAGAATTCTTCCAAAGATGTACATTTAAGCCATTTCATAATAAAACAGTTAGAGCAATTAAAGTACATGCAGAAATGTCAAAAGGATTTCATGAAAAAATGCTTGAATTTGCAATTTCTATTGGTATGGGAGGATTAGGATTTTTAGAAATACAAGAAGACTTATCTTATAAAGGACCAATTGATAAATTTATACCAGATGAGATGAAAAAAGAATTATTAGAATTAGCAGATTTAAAAGTTGGAGATACAATATTTTTTATAGCAGATAATGAAAAAAGAGCATCAGAATTTGCAGGACAAATTCGTACAGAGTTAGGAAAACGTTTAGGCTTAATAGATGAAAATGTATTTAGGTTTTGCTGGATAATAGATTTTCCGATGTTTGAATTAGATGAAAGAAACCAAATAGCATTTTGCCATAATCCATTTTCTATGCCACAAGGAGGATTAGAATCATTACAAACAAAAGAACCACTAGATATTTTAGCATATCAATATGATATTGTATGTAATGGAATTGAACTTTCATCAGGGGCAGTTAGAAATCATGATATAAATATAATGCTTAAAGCATTTGAAATAGCAGGATATTCAAGAGAACATGTTGAAGAAAAGTTCGGAGCATTATTTAATGCCTTCCAATTTGGAGCTCCTCCTCATGCTGGAATAGCACCAGGACTTGATAGAATGTTGATGCTTTTAACAGAATCAGATACAATTAGAGATGTTATTGCATTCCCTTTAAACAGTAAAGCTCAAGATGTTATGATGGGAGCACCAGGAAATGTTACTTATGATCAATTAAGAGATGTTCATATACAGGTTAATATTAAAAAATAAAGAATGGCTTTTTTACTTGTTTTTTTAGCTAAAACAGTATATAATAAGCTTACAATAGTTATTATATTATTTTCGAAATCTTTATATATAACTATTTCATAGCAAAAACATAGCTGGGGTCTTCGCGAGGGTCTTTGCTTTATTCAATAGTTATATATAAAGATTTCGAAATATAATAAAATTTATAGGAGGATATTATGCAAGTTAGTAAAGAAGAATTATTGCATATAGCAAATTTAGCACAATTAGAATTAGAAGAAAATGAAGTTGAAAAATATTTATTACATTTACAAGATATATTAAATTTTGCAAACATTGTAAACAATGCTCCGGTTGATGGGCTAGATATTACAATAGGAGCAAATGAAGCAAAAAATGTATTTAGAAAAGATGAAGTAAAAAGATTTGAAGATGTAGACAGTCTATTACAAAATGCACCAACACAAGAACAACATATGTTTAAATTACCAAAAGTAATAAATTAAGGAGTAGTATATGAATATAGGAATAGATATAGATGATACAATTTCTAATACACATGATGTACTATTTAGTTATGCACAAATGTACACAATAAAAGATTTAAAAAGAAAAATAAAAGAACCAAAAGAGAAAATAATGACAGGAAACGGATATTGTCAAAGATTTCACAATTGGAGTAAAGAAGAAACAATTCACTTTTTTGATGTTTATTATGAAAGAATTTTAAAAGAAGTAACTGTAAAAAAATTTGCAAAAGAAATAATACATCAATTAAGAGAGCAAGGGAATAAAATATATTTAATAACAGCAAGATTTGAAAGACCAACATTTGACATGAAAAAAGTAACAAGACAATGGTTAGAGGACAATGAGATAGAATATGATGACATAATATTTGATGCACAAGATAAAGTTGAAGCAGTAAAAAATAATAATATAGAAATATTAATTGATGATGCTGTTCCAAATTGCAAAAGTGTGTCAGAAGCGGGAATTAAAACATATATAATGAACTCAATTGAAAATCAAGGATATGAGATACCAAATGTAATGAGACTATATTCATGGTTACATGCAGAGCAGGAGTTGGAAAAAAAGTAAAAAAAGAAACGGAACCAAATTGCGAAAAAACGGAATCGACCCCAAATTTTGAATAGGAGGAAAATTAATGGATATTACAGAATTAACAGTGCATGAATTACAAGAAAAATTAAAAAGCAAAGAGTTAACAGTAACAGAGATTACTAAAGCTTATGTCGACAGAATAAATGAAAAAGAGCCAGAAGTACAAGCATTTATAACAGAATTAACGTCAGAAGGAATGGAACAAGCTAAAAAAATTCAAGAAAAAATTGATAAAGGCGAAGAACTTGGAGATTTAGCAGGAATTCCAATAGGAATAAAAGACATTATATGTACAAAAGGTGTAAAAACAACATGTGCATCTAAAATGTTAGAAAACTTTGTTGCACCATATGATGCAACAGTAATGGAAAAAATAAATGCAGAAGAAATGATAGATTTAGGAAAGTTAAATATGGATGAATTTGCAATGGGAGGATCAACAGAATATTCATATTTTAAGAAAACAAGAAATCCATGGGATTTATCAAAAGTACCAGGAGGTTCATCAGGAGGCTCTGCAGCAGCAGTAGCAGCTAATATGGTTCCATGGGCACTAGGAACAGATACAGGTGGAAGTATTCGTCAGCCAGCATCTCTTTGTGGTATAGTTGGATTAAAACCAACATATGGACTAGTATCAAGATATGGTGTGGTAGCATTTGCATCATCACTTGACCAAGTAGGAGTATTCACAAAAGATGTACAAGATTGTGCTATGCTTTTAAATGTTATTGCAGGACATGATGAAAAAGATACAACTTCTGTAGATGTTGGACCAAAAGACTATACAAAAGCTTTACAAAAAGATATAAAAGGATTAAAAATAGGAGTTCCAAAAGAATTTTATGGAGAAGGAATAAATCCAGAAGTAAAAGCATCATTAGAAACAGCAATTGCAAAATATAAAGAAATTGGAGCAGAAGTAGAAGAATTTTCTTTAGACATTGCAAATTATGCTTTAGCAACATATTATATAATTGCGTGTGCAGAAGCAAGCTCAAACTTAGGAAGATATGATGGAATAAGATACACATATAGAGCAAAAGATGCTAAAAATTTAAAAGAGATTTATAAAAAATCAAGAAGTGAAGGATTTGGTGCAGAAGTAAAAAGAAGAATAATACTTGGAACATATGTATTATCATCAGGATATTATGATGCATATTACAAAAAAGCACAACAAGTACGTACATTAGTAATGAATGAATTTAACAAGGCTTTTGAAAAATATGACATTATTGTAACACCAACATCTCCAACAACAGCATTTAAAATAGGAGAAAAATCAACAAATCCTATGGAAATGTATTTGGCAGATATATGTACTGTATCTGTAAATATTGCAGGACTTCCAGGAATGTCAATACCTTGCGGAATAGATAGTGAAGGTATGCCAATAGGTATGCAAATAATAGGAAATAAATTCTGTGAAGAAACAATTATAAAAGCAGCTTATGCATATGAACAAGAAACAAAATTTAGAGAAAAATATAAGCCAACATTTAAGGGAGGTGCAAAATAATGCCAAGAGAAGATTATGAAGTAGTAATGGGATTAGAAGTTCATGCAGAACTTTCAACAAAAACAAAAATATTTTGTAGCTGCCCAACAAAATTTGGTGCAGAGCCAAATACACAAGTATGCCCAATATGTATGGCAATGCCAGGAACATTACCAGTATTAAATGAAAAAGTTGTAGAATATGCAGTAAAAGCTGGACTTGCAACAAATTGTGAAATATCAAGAAATAGTAAAAATGATAGAAAAAACTATTTTTATCCAGATTTACCAAAAGCATATCAGATATCTCAATTTGATAAACCACTTTGTGAACATGGATATATAGAAATAGAAACAAGTCAAGGTAAAAAGAAAATAGGAATAACACGTATTCATATAGAAGAAGATGCAGGAAAA
>CAMEJH010000018.1 GCA_945919455.1 uncultured Clostridium sp.
CTGCTGTTATTGTTAATGTTATATCTGTTGTTCCTGTTGATGATGTTACTGAATAGACTGTTTGATTTGGAATTATAGATATTGTTGGTTTTTCTTTATCTATATTAGTTATTTCTATTTGATTTTCATCTGTTATTATTCCTGATTCATTTAATGTCCTTGCATATATTATTTTGTTTTCTGTTACTATTACTTCTTGCAGATATTGTTCTGCATCTTTCCATTCTATTCCATCTTCACTGTATTGTTTTGTTATTCCTACTGTGTATGGATATGTTATTTTCACTGTTACATCTCCATTTGTATACTCTGTAGGTAATGCTTCCATTATTATATTATTTACTGTTGGTGTTAATATTGTGCAATATTTTTGTTCCACATCATAATCAATATATGTATAAGTTATATGTTTTTCTCTTAAATTTGCGACTCCCATATATGCTGTTTCTTTTGTATTACTTATTATTACTCCATTATAAAAATTAAAACTATATGTTTCTGTACGCATATATATTCCATAACTTGCTCCATATATTGCAGGTTGTGTTGTACTTAATTCATCTTCATCTCTTCCTATTGTTACTTTGTCCGTATTCGTTGAATAAATTCCATATGTTTTTCCTTCTACTCTTCCTCCATATATATTTGTTGTCCCATATGAATATATTCCATATGCTCCTGTTCCTATTAATTTTCCTCCTGTCATTTCTATTGTTGAAGAATACCCATTATATATTCCATAATACCCTTTTATTTTCCCATCATTTATATATGCTTTTGATATATTATATACTCCATACGCACTACTATTTTGATATGTTGCTTCAATTTTTCCTCCATTTACATTTAATGTTCCATTATTATATATTCCTCTATAATATCCTATTATTTGTATATTATTATTTATGTTTATTATGGCTGAACTTGAATTATTATATATTGGTGCATAGTTTGTTGATGTTGACATATTCTCTATTGTTATGCTATTACTTACTGTTAATGTTCCATTATTTGTTATTGTATTTACATTTGTTGTTTCTGTTGTTATTTTACCGGTTCCCGTTATTTCTACTGTTTTTCCGCTGCTAATGTTTATTGTTGTACTTCTTATTAATTTATAACTCTGTATATCAAATGTCATGATTTTATTGAATGTTGCTATACTTGTATCTGTATAATCACTTAATAGTTTTATCATAGAGCCATCTGATGCTTTTTCTATTGCTTGTTCTAATGTTTCTGTATAAATGGTATCATCTACAACATAATTAGCATTTCCAATTATTATTTCTTGTTTTTCTGATATATTTCCTACATTATCTTTTACCCATAAATAATATGTTGTATTTGAGCTTAACCCTTCTATTGTAAATTCGTTTGATAATTGTTCTACCCATATGCTACTTTCTGTTGGAGATGTTTGTTCTGTACTTATATAATATCCTTTTAATCCAGATCCTTTTTCTGTTACTTTTACTTCTGCCTTTGCATTTTCTTTTGATGTTATTATTGGATTAGCAGTTTGAATTACTGGTGCTTTTTTATCTATTTTTATTGATGTTTTATTTCCATATTTACTTGTTTCATTCTGCTCTCCTTCATATGCTGCTCTTATATATATTTCTTTTTCTATATCTTCTGTTAGTTTAAATGTTACTTTATTATCTGTTTTAGCATAGTTAGAGAAATTAATTCCTTTTCCTAATGTTTCTGATTTAAAGTTTATACTATTTATTATAAATGTATCTTGGTTTGAATTTGTAGATCCATTCTTTCTATATCCTATATGTAAATAATATTTTTGCCCTCCTGTCAATGTTGTTGTATGCTCTTCTGTTGTTGTAGCTCCTGATACATATATAAATCTTCCTGTACTCGAACTATATGCTGGTGCTGTTGTACTATTGGTTATTGTTGCATATCCAATGTCGTAATTGCTTTGACTTGATATTGTTGCATTTACTGTTATGTCTAAGTTTGCCTCTGTATAATCTGTTAAATCTATTTTTATATAACTGTTTGCTATACTACTGTTTACTCCACTATTGCTTGGTTTTAATGTTCCATCTTCTTGTGCACTAAAATAATATGTTCCATTATTTGTTAAATCTCCTAACCAGTCTGGTTTACTTTCTATACTTTCAAAATCGTCTATTGTATAGTCTATGTTTGTCTTAGCTTGTTCTGCAGATATATCGTACCATTCATTTCCATTATATGAATATTGATATTTTTCAACTATTTTTCCTGTACTACTTGTATCTATATCTATTTCTCCATATAAGTCATCTTTTGTCCATGTTCCGTCATAATCTGCTCCATTTTCATCATTATGTTTTAATTTTACTTCTGCAACTACTTTGTCGATTTTTACTATATATGGTCCACTTGTTGATTTATTTCCTTGCATATCTTCTGTTGTTACTGTTATTGTATAGGTTCCATTCTCTGTTAATGTTACCGGATTTTCAATATCTTCATATATTGTTAATAGTCCTTTTTCTACTGTGTATCTAGTCTTTCTATGTCCAGATTCATTGTCACTTCCATCTACTTTTTCTATATATATATTCTCGTCTGTCCATGTATCAAATACGTAATCTGCTCCTGCTGAGTTTTCTTCTTTTGCTATTATTGTTCCTGCTGTTGGTTTTATACTATCTACAAATCCCATGTCTGTCCAGTTTGCTGTATATGTTCTACTTCCTGCACTTCCTGCTAGAATTGTTACTTGTAATGTTTCTCCATCTAAACCTGTTCCTGTCCATCCATCGAATTTATATCCTGGTTTTGTTGGATTTTTTAGTTTTATTGGTGTCATACTTGTTTTATATGTTGTTGGATTTCCTGTTACTGTTCCTCCATCTAAATTATACGTTATACTATATGTTGCTTCTTCCCATATTGCATATAAGGTTGTACTTGCATCTTTTGAATATCTACTTCCTCCAAAATATTGTGCTGTTACATCATTTTGATTTTCTGACCATCCTATAAGTAAATATCCTTCTCTACTAGGTGTCTCTGTTGTTATAGTTAAATCTATTCCTTCTATTTTAGTTTGTTTGGTTGGTCCTCCTTGTCCACCATTTGCATTGTATGTTATAGTGTATCTTACCTTACTTGGATCTACTACTAATGGTACTACATATTCATGGTCTGTTTCTTCAAAGGTTACTTCCCCATATTCTGGTCCACCATCTCTATCTATAACTATTTCTCTATCTCCTATTTCACTCTCTTGAATTTCTTTTACCTTAGCATTTTCATCATATTTTTTTAGTTCTGCTTCTAGTCCTTCTGCTGTTATGTCTTGACCATAATTTTTTAATGCCATTTCCATATTTTGATATGCCAATTTTATATATTCTTTTTCTTGGGCTTTTACTGTTTCATCTTTTGATTCTTTTGCTTTTTTTATTACTCCATCTTCTCCTATTAGTATTGATATTCCTATAAAAGCCAAAATTAATAACACTATTATTGTCACTACAAGTGCGACTAGTGTTACTCCTTTTTCTTTATTATTTTTGTTGTATTTGCTTAATATTTCCATTTATTTTCCTCCGTTCGCTATAAGCATACGTTTTACATATGCTTATGTTTTTATTATAAATTATACTACATATTTTTTCAAGACTATTTTTCATTAATTAGATAAATTAATGAAATTATTATGTATAAAATATACCAATAAAGTACAATAAAATCAAGATTTTTGCCAAAAAAATTATGTGCATGTTTTAAATACGCACATAGCTTTTATGTGTGTTAAATTAGACAATATAAAGCTTTTTTTATTTTAAAGAATTTCGTAAATTTATCTAATTAATGATATTTTTTTCAACAGTATATTTTTTTCATTTTTGTAAATATTACTAATATGGAAATAAAAAATTATATAAAAAATTTATTTAAAAGCAATAAAAATATTTACAACTTTTCAATTCTAAACGATAAAGAAAATAGTAACATCAATCCAGATCCTAAAGAAAATAAAAGCAATGTATTTACTAATATTAATGAAAATTTAGAATTTTTAAAGAGTAAATATAATACTTTAATAAACAGTGATGTTGTAATTAGAGAATTCAATATGTCTGCAAACAATCAAGAATACAAATCATTTATTATTTATATTGATGGGCTTGTTGATACAATTTCAATTAATGATTTTGTTCTTAAGCCATTAATGTTAAGAAAAAAGCAACAAAATTCAGTACTTCAAAACAACCTTGCATTATATGTAGAAAATTGTCTACTTCCTCAAAATAGTGTAAAAAAAGTAACAGAATTTGAAGATGTACTATCTGGAATAAATTCCGGAGATTGTTTACTTTTTATTGATACTTTAGGTCTTGCATTTGACATTGATGTAAAGAGTTTTAAACAACGTAGTGTTAGCTCTCCAGAAAATGAATCTATAATAAAAGGTCCACAAGAAGCCTTTGTTGAAGGAATAAGAACTAATACATCTCTTATTAGACGTGTTGTTAATAATGAAAATTTAATCATAGAAAATATACCTGTTGGAAAAATAAGTAAAACAAAATGTGGTATTTGTTATATGCAAAATATAGCAAATGGAGATTTAGTTGCAGAAGTAAAATATAGAATCAGTAATCTTGGAATTGATTCACTTTTATCTACTGGCCAATTAGAACAATTAATAGAAGATGATGGCGGATTTGGAATTCCTAAAGTTATTTCTACAGAAAGACCTGATAAATGTACTAAATATTTATTACAAGGTCGTGTAGTCGTTTTAGTTAGCGGAAATCCATATGCATTAATTATGCCTGCAACAATAGAGGATTTTTTGTTCTCGCCTGAAGATACTAACTTAATACCTCTATTTGCTAATTTTTTGCGCGGAATACGTATACTTGCGGCAATTATTACTTTGCTATTACCAGGAATATATATATCAATAACAAGCTTTCATCAAGAAATTCTGCCTACAGAGTTACTATTTTCAATCTTGGCAGCTAGAGAAAATGTACCTTTTCCAATAATATTTGAACTTTTGCTTATGGAATTTTCATTTGAATTAATTCGTGAAGCTGGTCTTAGGGTTCCTTCTCCTATAGGTGCCACTATTGGAATTGTTGGAGCATTAATTTTAGGAGATGCAGCTGTTAATGCCGGTATTGTTAGCCCAATTTTAATAATTGTAGTAGCCATAACTGGTATTGCATCTTTTGCTATTCCTGATTTTTCATTTGGATTTCATATACGTATATTCAGATTTCTCTTTATTGCTCTTGGTGTAACTACAGGCTTTTTAGGTATTGGAGTTGGTTTATTTGTTTATATTGCTATTTTGAGCAGTTTAAAATCTTTTGGTGTTCCATATACAACTCCTATTGCTCCTACATTTAATACAAAAGGTAATGGTTATTTTGTTCCTCCAATATGGAAACAAGAATATCGTGCTAGTTTTATTTCTCCCAAAAAAGAAAAAGCTCAAGATAATATTAGTATGAAGTGGAAATATAAATAAAAAGAGTTAAGGCATTATACAAAATGTCTCAGCTCTTTTTATTTATTTCATATCTCTTTCAATTTTTATATCATATGCTGTGGCTATATCTTTTGGAGTTGTTGCTGTAATATATCCAGTTTCTCCATCAGGAATATCTGGGAAAAATGTTTCTACTTTATCTATAACATTTCCTTTTTTATCTAAAAATGTTATATAAATAATGTATCCTTCGATTTCTTTTCCCAAATTATTTTCAACAGAAGCATTAAATGTTGCCATATCCCCTGTAGATTCTATTTTAATGTCTTTTATAAATAAATCGTTAAATTCTATTCCTTTAGAAATTTTACTTGATGTATTAATCTTCATTCCGTCATCCCTAATCTCACTATTAGCCGTGTTAGTCATATCAATTTCAGAAACAAAATCTCCTACCTCTATTTGGTTATTTACTTCTGGAGTTTTAGCCTCTTCTTTTTTAAATATATTTTTAATTATTACCACTGCTATTATAATAATTACTATTATTGCTATAGCAATTATTACTGCTTTTTTATTAATATTTATTTTTTTTCCTTTTTTCATATTAATCCAGGTATAGACCTGTCTCCTTCCTTTGCATTAGACTATTCTTCTACTTTTTCAAACATGTCTTTTCCTACTCCGCAAAGTGGGCAAACCCAATCTTCTGGTAAATCTTCGAATTTAACTCCTTCTTTTTCATCATCATAAATATATCCACATGCCATACATCTATATTTCATAATTATACCTCCTTTGTATATTTTATTTTAATAATTTTCTGCTTTTATTTCAAAATAAGCTCTTGGATGGCTACATACTGGGCAAATCTCTGGTGCAGATGTTCCAACAACAATGTGTCCACAGTTTCTGCATTTCCAAATCTTAACTTCTCCAGCTTCAAATACTTTTCCATCTTTTACATTTGCTAATAATTTTAGATATCTTTCTTCATGTTCTTTTTCTATTTTAGCAACTTCTTCAAATAGGAAGGCTATATGTGTAAATCCTTCTTCTTTTGCTGTTTTAGCAAATTCTGCATACATATCTGTCCATTCGTAGTTTTCTCCATCTGCAGCAGCTTGTAAGTTTTCAGCTGTAGTTCCTATTTCTCCACCATTTAATAATTTGAACCACATTTTTGCATGTTCTTTTTCATTATCTGCAGTTTCTTGAAATATCGCTGCAATTTGTTCATATCCTTCTTTTTTTGCTTTACTTGCAAAATAAGTATATTTGTTTCTTGCTTGTGATTCTCCAGCAAATGCTGCCATTAAATTTTGTTCTGTTTTTGATCCTTTTAATTCCATAATATTACCTCCAAATAATTTATTAATTTGATATTTTTATCAATAGAAGAATATCACAATTTTAAAATAAAATCAACAATTTTTTTAAAAAATGATTGTTAAATTAATAAACACGCCTATTTAGTCATAATATGTATATTCTCTACTTTTGCATTCATCTCTCTTGATACAATATTTTGAATTTGGGCAATTTCATCTGTTTTTAGCTCATCTGCTCTTACAATTACACTTATACTATCTACATTCACAAATATAACACAATTTTCGAATCCTTTTGTTTCTATTAAATTTTCACAAATCATTATTGCATTTTTTTCTTTGTTAAGTTCTGTTATTTCTTGCGTTACTATTGATTTTTGTTCTTCTGATACATTCGAATTATTTAACATTCCTTGATATGTTTCTAGTGTTTGAGAATACATTGTGTCTCTTGAAAGTTTAGACTCTTGAAAATAGTCATCTATTTTTTTGTCCTCTTCTGTTCTCTCTTCGGTATTTTGATTTGCATCTGTTATTTCATTATTACTTACTAAAGTAGCATCCCCTAAATTTTCATCATTTGTGTTTTGAGTATTTTGGTTCATACTAACTGTTTCTAAAGTTTTAGTTTCTTTTGATATATAGTTCCAATATCCAGCTGTAACAAGCATTAATGCTAATACATATATTGCTACTGAACCTTTTTTTACTTTCATTTCTTCTCCCCCTTTCTTTAATCTCCCATTTCAAATACTTGTATCTTATGTACTGCTAAGCCTGTAACCGCTTCTACAGCACTTACAATTGATGATTTTATACTTGCATTTTCAGCTCCCTGAGCAGTTATTACAGCTCCTTCAATTACAGGCATTACAACTTTTTCTGTAATTGGTTTATTTTTTCCATCTTCATCTGTATAAACTATTTCTTTTTTATTTTCAGTTTCTTTTATATCCTTGCTGCTTCCATTTCCATCTGTTTCTTTTGAAGAGCTTTCTGAAGTAGTTTCATTATACATTGCTACTACTGTACTGCTTTCTGCATATTTAATTAAAACCTTTACTCTCCCAACTCCATTTATGCTTTCCAAAATATCTTCCAATTTTCTTTCTAAATTATCTTGTTCTGTACTGTTAGATGAAGTTTGAGCAAGCACCTTTCCAGAAGAATTACTTCCATTGTCATTGCTTTCTTTTTTGTCTGTATTCCACATATTATTTATTATTATAACTGTTATTATTAATATTATTATAAATACAACTATATTCTCTATTTGTCTTTTTTTATTTTTTCCATCCTGATTTTCCTCATTTATTTTTAAAAAATTCTTAAACATAATATCCTCCTTTGTAAATTTTACTATTTTACAATAATATTAATTTTATTTGAGTCAATTTCATATTCTTCTGCTATTGATTTTTTTATTTCGTCTAACCTCGCTTCATCAGCAGGTCCTTTTATTTTTACTGTAATTGAATGTATTCCTGCATTCCTTTTAGATGTGTCCAACTCTGCATCTATTGTACACTTACTTATAATATAGCCCTTTTCTTCAAATTTCGTAGTTACATTTTTTTCTAATTCATCTAAATAAATTTTTTCTATTCTTTCATCCATTGAAGATTGATCAATGACATAATTTGAACTAGTATTATAATTATTTAAATTGTATTCTTCAACTGAAGTAAGTACTTCTTTGTTTTTTATAATTGGTGATATTATATTAAATAATATATACACTCCTATTACCATTTGTATGTATTTTTTATTTTTATTATCTGGTAAAATCATTTCAATTATTGTAGCTATAATTACTGCTAAAACAATTTGTTCTGCCCATGAACTTAAAAAATTTATCATCTGTACATCATCCCACTATTTGAAATTTTTACAACCATTGTAATTCCCACAATCAGCATTATAGAAAGTGAACAAAGTATTCCTAATAATATTTTAAATACCCCTCCCATTTCTTCTAATAGTTTTACTATTTTTTCATCTGCAATTGGTTGAACCACTGCAGATGCTAAATTATAAATAATACTTAATGTTGCAATTTTTATTATTGGCATTGCACATATTCCTATAATCACTATTACTCCTACTAGTCCAACTGCATTCTTTAGAATAACTCCACAACCTAATACACTGTCCACAACATCTCCAAGTACTTTTCCAACAACAGGTATTACACTAGAAACTGCAGCTTTCGCTGTTTTGGCTGTTATTCCATCTACACTACTACTTAAAGTTCCTTCAAGTGAAACAACTCCTACAAATATTGTTAGAACAACTCCCAAAAACCAGGTTACTCCTGATTTTAAAAATTTAGACAAATTCTCAATTTGTACTCTTTTAGAAATTTTTGATATTATTGAAAATACTACTATTATCATCATTATTGGTATTAATAAATTTTGAATAGCATTTCCTATAAAGTTTATAGCAAATAGTATAATTGGTTCTAGTATTGTACTTGTAGCAATACTTCCTGTATATATCATTAAAGTTAAAAGTAATGGTATTAAGACATTTATAAGGCCAACTAAGTTGCTAGAGGTTTCTTTTACCAGTTCTATTATTTCTGTAAAGTTTGCCATTATTAATGTGACAATTAATATGTATTGAACAAAATAAATAATTTGAGATATGTTATTATTTTCTAAATTATCTGTTATTGATTTTAATATTCCATGTATTACTATTATTACCAGTATACTGATCAAAGTTTTTAATGTCGAAGTAACTTCTGTTCCTAATATTTTTAGAATCTTTGTATAAATTGTTTTATTATCAACATTTCCTTGTATAGCCTGATTTAACATGTCAGTTATATTCATATCATCAAAAAAATCTCCGGTATACTGTTCTACTTCTTTAATAAATTGTGTTATATTAAATTTGTCTTGGGTTGTTTGCATTATTTCTTCATCAGTTTCTCCCGTTTCAGCAAATACAGGAATTGGTATTAATAAAATTATGACAAATAGTATGATTACTTTTTTCATTAGCAATTCCTTTCCTTATAATTAATATAGTTTTCAAATTTTACTATATCACTATTGAATAAAAGCAAGACCCTCACGAAAACCTTAGATATGTTTTGCTTATGAAATAGTTATATAGTAAAATTTGAAATATACTGCAATTTAAGGTAGTATTTCAATAATAAGCTCTAATAAACTTGTAATAATAGGAATTGACATTGTTATTATTATTACTTTACTTCCTATTTCTATTTTACTAGCAATTGCTTTTTCTCCTGCATCTGAACATACACTTACTGCAAATTCAGTTAAAAATGCTATTCCTGTTATTTTTAATAGAATACTAAGAAAACTTTTATTTATGTATGTTTTATCTGATATTGATTGCAATAAATTTATTATTCCTGTTATTTTTTCTACTGCTAAAAATAATATCAATATTCCAGCTATCATAGAGACATATATTGCATATTCCGGTTTATATTGCCTTAATATTATTATTATTACTAATGCTATTAAACCAATTCCAATAATTTTTATTATTTCTTCCATATTCCACCTCTTACAAATTGAACAAGGTTCGAACTGAATCAAATAAAGAACTTATTTCTTGAATTACCATTGATAATACTATTACAAGACCTGCAAGTGTTGTCATCATTGCTTGATCTTCTCTTCCTGCTCTTACTAACACTTGATGTAAAACTGCCACTAAAATTCCAATAGCTGCAATTTTAAATAATAAATTTATATCCATACTCTTTTCCCTTTCTTTATTATTCTTTTAAAAAAGTATAATTACAAAGACTAATCCAACTACTATTCCTAATGTTTTATACATTTTTTGATTTTTCTTTTTCTCTTCTTCAGCTTTTTCTATTTGAACATCTAAAAAGCTTTGCGTTACATCTATTTCACTAACTTGTCCTTCTACATCTGTCTGTCCTAATAGTTTCCCTAGTTTTTTTAATACATCTTTGTCCTCTTGATTTATACTTATATCTGCCTCTTGTATGCAATCTTCCCATATGTCTTTTACTTGTCCATATAAAATTTGATTTGACATTTTACCAAATATTTTTTCTATTTTGGTGGAGTTATTACTTGATATTTCTTTGAATATTTCCTCTAATGGTTCATATGTAAATTTCATTTTGGTCTTCATTATGTTTAAAATATTTTTGAATTCTTTTAGTTCTTTAACTCTATTTTCGTATACCTTAGCAATCATTATTCCTATAGCAGATGATAAGGAAAATATTAATATTAATAACATGCATTTAAATATATACATTCGGCATCTCCTCTTTTTTTTGGATTTAATAAAACAAGTCTTTCAAAAACATGTTTATTTAGTAACTTACATAGTTCAGGATTTTGTTCTACTTCTTCTAAATCTTTTCCATGTGCTGTAAATATTCCTTTAACTCCAGAACACATTGCATAATCTATTGCATTTACATCTTCTAGACTTCCTATTTCATCACATGCAATAATATCTGGGCACATAGATCTTACTAGCATTCTCATTGCTGCTGGTTTAGGCATATTATCTATTACATCTGTTCTTACACCAATATCATTTTGTGGTATCCCCTTATACATAGCAGCAATCTCTCCTCTTTCATCAACTACACCTACTGTTTTTCCTGTAAATCCTAATATGTTTATACCATTACTAATATTTCTTACTATATCTCTTAATAATGTGGTTTTTCCACATCCCGGAGGTGATATTATTAGTGTGTTATATATTGAGTTTTCTTTCGCATTTATAATATCTTCTATAATTTTGTTACTGCATCCTATTTTCTGTCTTGCTATTCTGAAATTTAAGCTTGATATATAATTTATATTTATTGTTTGTCCATTATCTATTACTGCACTTCCTACTATTCCCACTCTATGTCCACCTCTTATAGTAATATACCCTTCACATATCTGTCTTCTGTATGAATATACTGAATTTTCACATACTTTTTCAAATGCTTGTAAAACATCTTGCTGAGTTACATAGTAGTCTAATAGATTTGTTTCTTGTCCTATTTTTAAGCATAGTTGCTTGTTACTTCTAAGTCTTATCTCTTCAATGGAAAATTCTTTTTCCCTTTCCTCTATGATTTTTCTTATTTGTATCGGCAAATAGCCTAGTACTGTAGATATTTCTGACATTTTTTCTCCTCTTGGGTAATTTAGTCCCTGGGCTGTTTTTTCCTTTTGGGCAATTTGATTCCGGGTTTGTTTTTTCCCTATGCACCAAAAAAGAGCATATATTATAATATATGCTCTCTATTTTTCTTTTAGAACTAATCAAAAAATATTTTTATACTAATCCAAATTTTTTATATATGTTTAATATTAAAGTTTGTAGTTCTTCATCTGTTGCATCATTTATTGTTATTGCATTATTTTTATTTAAGTTTTCTATTTCTGCATCTGGTGTAAATGTTATTTGATTTTTGAAGTTTATTCCCATAGTTGTTGTATTTTCACTAACTTGTGTGTCTTCATATAAAATTTTTATATCATAAATTTCTTCTACATTGTCAAGTGCAAATAAATTTTTATATTGCATTGTTACAGTACAGCTTGCTACCATACTTTCTTCATTTATTAATTTTGCTTCCACTGTTACTATTACATCATTTTCTGTTTTTTCTACTATTGATGTAACATCTAATAGTAATTTACTGTTTTCATATACTTTTAATGTAATTTTGTTTTTACTTACTTCTAAAACAGCATTTAGAGTTGCTTGTTCATTTTCTAAATATGCTATTTCATATTTTTTTACTTTTTTTCCTTCTATATACATTTGTATTTCTATCTTGTTGTTTTCTGAAACTTCTTGCTCTTTTAATTCGTTTAACATATCATCTATAGAATTTTGAAATTGTGTTTTATATTCTTCATCTAATTTACCTAATATTATTTCATCACTTTTGATTGTTTCTAATAGATTTATTATTACTTCTGTTGCCTTCTTTTCTGTCATACTTAGAGTTACTATTGTTTGTTTATCGATTTTTTCTTTTTTGAATAGTTCATCTTCTAAATTATCATTTAATAGTTTTGTATATTTTTCTTTTAATGTTTTAATTTCCTCTTCAGTAAATTTTTCAGCATCCATGTCTATTTTATCAGGGATCTCTGTTGAATCAATCTCAAATCTTTCTGCTAATGCTTTTAAGTTTTCATTTCTGATTGCTATAAATTTACTGTCTAGAAAATCAGATTGAATTCCATATGTATCTCCATCTCTTTTTAATTCAATTGGTATATTAAATCCTTGTGAGAAATCCATTGTGATTGTTTGTTCTGATAATTTTTTACTCGTATTTGTTTTTCCTTCAAATATTATTTTACTACTATTTAACATTTCTAAGGATCCATCATCATCATTAAAATATGCTGCAGCTCCAGCTCCTGAAATATTTAATGTTACTTCTCCTTTGTTTGTAAATGTTGTATTTTCTTTTTTGCTTAAATATTCTGACAATTTTTCTTGTACTTCCGTCTTTTCCGTTGCTTTGTTTCCTAAAAAATATGAGAAAAATATTTCCTTTTCTGTTTTAAATGCATCTGTTGCAAAATATGCATATGCAAAACCTGTTCCTAGTAAAATTACTATTAATAATACTACTAATAAAATTTTCTTTTTCATTTTTATACCCCTTTTCTTTTATTTTATCTATAATTAGTTTACTATAATCAAAAAAAACTGTCAATATTTTTTATAATTTGACAGTTTTTTCTTTTTACCATTTAATATGTTTTTACCGCAGAATAAAATTATTCCTCCCAGTTGTGGTATACATCCATTACATCATCTAAATCTTCTAGTCTTTCTATTAATCTTTCCATTTTTTCTTGTGCAGCTTCATCTAATACTACAGTTGTTGTTGGAATCATTTGAACTTCTGCCTCTAAGAATGTTAATCCTGCTTCTTCTAATTTTTCTCTTACTGAAGTAAAGTCTGATGGCTCTGTAGTTATTTCATACACTTCTTCTGATGAGTTGAAATCTTCGGCTCCTGCATCTAACGCTAGCATCATAAGTTCTTCTTCGTCCATTGTTGTTAAAGCTTTTTCTATTACTATTACTCCTTTTTTGTTGAACATATATGACACACATCCTGATGTTCCTAAATTTCCTCCTGCTTTGTCAAATACATGTCTTACATCTGATGCAGTTCTGTTTCTATTATCTGTATTTGCATTTACTATTACAGCTACACCATTTGGTCCATATCCTTCGTATATTACTTCTTCATAATTTGCTTGATTTCCTTCTCCTGATGCTTTTTTTATTGCATTGTTTATTGTATCATTTGGCATATTTGCTGCTTTACATTTTGCTATTACATCTTTTAATTTTGAGTTTCCAAATGGATCTGGTCCCCCTTGTTTTACTGCTATTAATAGTTCTCTTCCTAATTTTGTAAATATTTTCCCTCTAGCTGCATCTGCCTTTCCTTTTTTTGCTTGAATGTTATGCCATTTTGAATGTCCACTCATTTTTTTATTCCTCCTTTTATATATGCCAGCATTTAGGCTATTTTAAAATTTTATTTCATTAATTTTATTTATTCTTAAGTATTTTACCATATTTTCTTTAATTTGTGTAGTATTTTGTGCAAATTTAATTGTATTTCTTAATATATATAATATGCATCACATGAAGTTAGTCTTTGTAAATGGTCGGAATTTGTATAGTTTAAAAATTTCTTTATTTCATCAATAACATCCTCACTATGTTCTTCATTTATAAAAATAAGTATACCTTTTGATATGTCTTTATTTTCTAATATTTTTTGTATGTTTTCTTCTGTGCAATCAATATCTTTTGCAATATAAGAATCATCTATTATAGAAAATGGTAAAATATCACCTAAAAATCCACCATTTTTTGAATTGTATAAATATATAGCCGGTAGATTCAATTCCCCTTCTAATCTATGTACAATCTCTTTTCTGTCGCTATACAAAAGCTCAGGTTCTAACTTAAAAATGAATGGAGAAACTAAAATCATACAAAATAATATGGTTATCAATATATTGCTTGTTTTTTCGTTAACTACAGTTTGTAATAATTTGTATAAATAATAAACTACTAATATAAATATAAGTCCACATACAGGAACAATATATCTTAAAACATTCCAAGGCGAAGCAATTGTAGCTATTACAAAAAAGAAAATAGTTGGCATATATATTATTTTTAAAATTTCTTTTTTATCTTTACTAATTTTAATTCCTTCTCTTTTAAATATCTTATTATAAATTAAAATTCCTATAGCTATTACTACAAAAATAGCCATTAAATTATTAAATACATAATAATTTAAATTATATATTTGTGCAAATATACTTGGTATAAGTTCATGTATATTGCCTGCTTTATTTATTACACCTTGCCCTCTATATCCAAAAAACATATGTTGTATAGAATATGGGAATATAATTAATGACATTATTCCTGATATGATCATTGTCAAAGTATAATATAGTAGTTCTTTTAGTTTCTTTTCTCTAATATATTTTATAACAAATATAAAATATAAAATAACTAGGAAAAACAAATAATAGTAATGTGTAAGCACTCCTGCAAGTGCAGATACTCCAATGCATACTAACAATTTTGGGTTTATTTTTTCACTTTCTAATAATTTAATATGTAAAAAAGTGGTTATCAATATATTAAGAGTTGAAAGCGCATACATTCTTATATATATTGCATTACTTACAGAGGCTAGTATAATAGATGACATAAATGCCAGTATAGCAGCTTTTGGGTTTGAATTCTCTTCATCTTTAAATAATTTTTTCAAAATCAAATACATAAAAATTGTAATAAAAGCATATATTATTATATTTACAACTATCCCGATCCATTTAGAAAAATGCTCTTTTGAAAATCCCATAGCAATTCTAAGTATCAAATAATAAAGTGGTGGATGTACATCATTTTTTTGATTTTCGTAAACTGGTGTATAATCTCCAACTTCATCTTCTTGCACAGATAAGTAATCTTTATAATACTCTTTTTTATGCCAATTATTAAAGAAATCTTCATTATCCTGTATTTCAACTCTTTCATAATTTGCTAATCCATAAGAATATGCTTCATCTATATGTAAATATGATTTATTAAGCCCAACACATACATATATTATAGTTTGTATTATTATAAAAATTAGTATCATTAATATTTCATTTCTTCTGTTTTTCATTTATTTATCCCCTTTTGAATTATAACATATTTTTAATTTTTTGGCATTAAATTAGGAAAAATTCTATATGAAATTCTATAAACTCATCATCATTCTTAACATAAATATTTCCATCATGTAATTCTATTATTTCCTTTGTTATAGCAAGTCCAAGTCCTGTTCCTCCCGTTTTGCTCGTTCTTGACTCATCTGCTCTATAAAATTTATCAAATATCTTATCTAATTTATATTTTGGTATTTTGTCACCTTTATTTTTAAAAACAAGTTCTATTTTTTCTTCTGTTTCTACTACCATAATTTCTATTGTAGTATTTTCATAACTATAACTAATAGCATTTTTTATCAGGTTTCCAAATGCTCTTGCTAATTTATCTCCATCACCATAAAACATTAAATGTTCTGGTTTTTCTATTTTATAATTTAATTTTCTTTCTTGTAACATTGGGTAACATTCATCTATTAATTGATCTATCAATATTGATATATCTATTTTATTTTTATTTATTGGCATATCATGCAAGTTATATCGTGTTATTTCAAAAAATTGATTTGTTAATTCTTCTAATCTTAATGATTTATCTAATGCAATTTGCATATATTTTTCTCGCAATTCTTTTGAAATTTCTTTTTCTTGTGTTAATAGGCTTAAATAGCCTATTACAGATGTAAGTGGCGTTTTAAGGTCATGCGCCATATACATTATTAAATCACTTTTCTTTTGTTCTGCTTCTTTTGCTGTATTTTTGCTTGTTATTAAGTCTATTCTTATTTTATTTAATTTACCTTCTAATAAACTTAAATCATTTGATAACTTTATATCTTTTTCTGGTTCTTTTAATATTTGGTCAATACTTAATACAACTTCCATAAGATAGTTATTTGTATTTCGTATTACTATAAAAGATATTACAGAAAAAATAATAACATAAACTATCCCTAAAATTATTGTTTTATTAGCAACACACATATGATAAAATTCTTTATTTATGCTATATACATAGTTAGCTATTCCATCATTATAAATTCCATCAACCATAACACTAAATACAATTATACAAACTAATGAATATAAAAGTATTTTTACAACATCTTTTCTTGCTATACTGTTTTTTAATTTCAAAAATTCTTCATTTTTCAATTTTATATCCCACTCCCCATACTGTTTTTATAAATTTTGGATTTTTAGTATCTTCTTTCAACTTTTCTCTTATTCTTCGTATATGTACCATTACTGTATTATTGTTATCTAAATATCTTTCTTTCCACACTTTTTCGAATATTTCTTCTGAACTTACTACATGACCTCTATTATTTGCCAAATATAACAATATGTCAAATTCTAATGGTGTTAAATCAATCTCATTATTATATAATAAGCACTTATGGGTTTCTTTATTTATTTCTAATCCATCAATGTATATACTTTCATCTTCGCTTTTCTCATTATATTTTGTGTATCTTCTAAGCGCTGACTTAACTCTTGCAATCAATTCAAGTGGATTAAATGGTTTTGTAATATAATCATCAGCTCCAAGTGTTAATCCTGTTATTTTATCTTTATCTTCTATTTTCGCTGTAAGCATTATAATCGGAAATTTTAAATTTTTTTCTCTTATATATTTACAAATTTCAAATCCATCTTTTCCTGCAATCATAACATCTAATATTGCTAAGTCTAGTTTTGTACTATTTATGCAGTTTACTGCCTCTTCTGATGTATAAAATTTGTATACATTATAGTTTTCATTGTTTAAATATAATTCTACTAAGTCTGCTATTTCTTTTTCATCATCTAATACTAAAATATTCATTTTGTTTCCTTCTTTCAATCTGATTATAGCATATATCTATATATTTTTCATTTTTTATTAAAAATGTAAGAAAAATTTAAGATTTTGTTAATTGTTTCTTAAAACTCTTTTTTATATAATCTATATAATATAGACAAGTTTTAAGGAGATGGTATTTTAGATGAAGAAAAAAACAAAGAAATTAAATATAAAAAAATTCATAATATTTTTATTTATTATTATTTTAATAATTTATTTCTGTAATAGAAATAAAGAATATTCTTCCGATAATCCTGATTTCGATTTTTCTAATGCTGGAGATAGTTCTGTTTATAAAGTGATTAAATTAGATGAAAATAAAAATTACTCTGGAATTGGCAAAGAAAAAATAAAAATTAAAGATGGAAATTTTACAACATTTACTACTGTAGACAAATATCAAAAAACATATAAAGAATATAAACAAAATGGAAATTCTTCTTGGAGCAATCATGAATATTGGGGTGGCACTATGGCTGAGAATGGCTGCGGAATTGCTGTACTATCTGTTATATTAAGTGGATATAATAAAAATTATACACCAGAAGATCTTAGAAAAAAATATTTTCCTGTAATAGATTATTCGCAACTTTCTGATGAACTGTCTTCTAAGTTTAAAATTAAAAATTCAGATTTTTATTATGACAGTGCACATTTGTCAAATCAAAAAATTCAAGAACATCTAAAAACTAATAGACCTATTATAATTTGTGTTTGGAATAAACCTACAGACAATCGTTGGACTACTAGTTCACATTATATGGCATTATTAGCCGCTGACGATAATGGGCTTGTATATGTTTCTAATCCTAATCGGTGGAGAAAATGATAGCAAAAGTTCTGGTTGGTATGATGTAAATGAAGTCACTCCTTATATTGCTAAAGCTTTATATATTGAAAGTTATAAATAAAAAATTTCAAATGCAAGACAGTTCAAATTGAACTGTCTTGCATTTTATCAATTATTTACATTATGAGTTACCATTGGCGTACTTTCTGTTATATTGCTAAATGTATATCCATTATTTAGTCCATAATCAATTATGTCTTTTAGGGCATTTACTGTCTTGGTATTTCCTCCAAAATCATGCATTAATACTACATTTGCTCTATTTTTACTTAGTCCCCTTATAACATTATTATAAACATCTTGTGATGTTTTTGCTCCTCCTGCATCACCAGAAGAAACATTCCAATCAAAATATTTGTATCCTCTTGAAGGAACTTCTTTAACTAATTTAGTCATAATGCCTGGATTATACCTACTAGATGTATTTGAGCTTCCTCCTGGGAATCTAGTAATTGTTGTATTATATCCTGTGGATTTTTTTATCTTTTCTTGGAGTTTGGTTATATTGTTCATATATGTATCTATTGATTGATATATTTTTTTATAATCATGTGAATATCCATGTATTCCAACTGTATGTCCTTCAGCAATTTCTCTTTGAACTAATTTTTCTCCATTTGCATCATAATTTATTATAAAAAATGTTGCTTTTACATTTTTTTCTTTTAATATATCTAAAATTTGTGGAGTAATTGATGTTGTTGGTCCATCATCAAATGTCAAGTAAATTACACCTTTTTTTCCATTTATACCATTTTGAGCTTGCACTGTTTTTTTATATACCGTTACTTTTCTAGTTTTAGTAGTTTCATTTCCACTATTATCTGCTACTTTATATGTAACTGTATATGTTCCTATTTTTGATGTATCAACATTTCCTGCTATTTCTATTTTTGATGTTAAATCTCCATCTTTATCATCTTTTGCTATTGCACCTTTCTCTTCATATTTTGAATTTAATAAAATCTGCATACTTGCATTTCCATTAAGTGTCATAACAGGAGGTATATCATCTATAATATTAACTTTTCTGGTTTTAACTGCTTTATTTCCAGAACTATCCTCTACTGTATAAACAAGATTGTATGCATTTTCACTAATTTCTTCTTTTTTTACCTGTACTTTTTCTGTTAAGTCTTTGTCATAATTATCTGTTACAGTATATCCTGGTTCTACATATTCTGTTGCATAAGATTGATTATATGTTTGTTCCCCATTTAATATAATTTCAGGTGAAGTTGTGTCTACAACATTTACAGCCTGATTTGCTGTGTATGTTCCTATTAATGTTGGCACCTCATATTTTACTTCATATTTGCCAACTTTGTTAAAATCTACATTAGAATCAGCCTTTACTGTATTAGTAACATCTTTAGAGTGATAAAGTGTTTTTGGCATTCTTATAGAAGAAGATTGTCCTACTTCTAAATTTAATGTTTGATTTATATTATTTATAATTGGTTTTTCTAATAAAAATGTTGTTCCGAGCGTTATTATAAGTATTGATGCTAATGTTCCTAAAGCTATTCCAACTTTTTTTACCTTTTTTATTTTTAATACTATAGTTACTATAATTGCCACTATGAGAACTACAATAGTTTCCAACATATATAATTCCATTTTTTAATCCCCTCTTTAGTTCCTTTATTAGTACATTTAATATTTTTTTAATTATACTATATCATAAAATCAGCTTACTATCAAATATCATTATACAACATATAAAGTGACTAATAAATGACATTAAGAAAATTTTAATATTTACTCTATCTATAATTCACTTATTTTTATAAAAACACAAATATAATATTTTTCCAAAATAATTTTTTATTAACTCTTGGAATTCTTGTAAAGTCACTTTTTTATTACAGTATAGCATGTCATATATTATGTTTCTTTCTTTAATAGTATAATTAGCATCTCTGAATCCATTTTTTGTATAAAATTCTTTTCTTTTTATTCTTTGTTCATAATTATTAGCATTTTTATCGACTGGTTCAATACTTAAAATAATTCTATATTGGCTATATTTTTGTTTTATAAATTCTAAAACTTTTCCACCATACCCTTGTCCTCTCAGCTCTTGATTTATAGCCAAATAAAAAATAAATACAATATCTTTATAATAAATATTATATATTAATCCAACAAATTTTTCGTTATCATAAATGCAATAAAACTTTGCTTTGTTTTTTCTTGCTAGTAATTTCAATAGCCAAATTGGTATTCTTTCATCTTTTGGAAATGCTTCATTATATAGTTTTATTGCATTTTTACTATATTCTTTGTTGTTTTTTATATCAAAAAAAGTCAAGTTATTCATTAAATTTTCTCTCCAATTCAAATATATTTTATTTTTAATATATTATCTATTATTTTCATTTAATCTAATTTAATTCCTGAACTTGACTAATTATCCATTAAGTCATTAATTATGTTTTCATCTAAAAAACCTTTATACTTTTCTATATCATTTCTAATCATTCTCGCACTAATTGGATATTTAACTCTTTCTCTATCAACCATAACATTTTCTATGTTCAAATATTGGGCAACACATTTCCCATATTCTTCACTACTGTAAAAATAATTGACTGGAATATCTTTTATAATTTTTGATAAATATTCCATTTGAATATTTACACTATTTTGATCTAATCCATATTGTTTAGGACTGTCAAAAGCTTTTAATATTTTTACATTTGGAAATTTTTTGGTTATCCAGTCTGCTTTAGTGTCTAAATTGATATTAAGTTGAGGAGTATCATATACAACAACATAAAATTCATCCATATCTTTTAATGCTGTTTCTATTAAATACTCATGCCCCTTATGAAAAGGGGCAAACTTCCCTATTGTAAATCCTATTTTTTTATCATTCATTTTTTATCGCCACATTTTTATTATTTTTTATATATTATATCACCATCTGTAATTTCTATCAATGTCTTTTTAATTTGTTTCTTTCAATATTCTGAAATAATGATTTGCTTCTCTTAATACATGGTCTGCTAAAAGAGGTAATATGATAGATCTTATTTCACATTCTTTTATTCCTTCTGTTCCTGCTGTTTTAAACTCTATATATTTCTTTGTTTCTACAATTGTTTTATCAGTAACACTCTTTATAGTTGCATCTGTCATATTTTTTGCATCTTCAATTAATTTCTTATAGTCTGTTGCAAAATTATCAGCAGTAGTAATTAAGTCATTTTCTGTTGGATCTAATAGGCCTCTTATAAATAATGCATGTTCCATCATTATTTGATTCCAAAATAATTCTATTTGCTTCATATTCTGAGAATTTATATCTTCTCCATTTTGTAGCATAACTACATATTGTCTATATAATTTTGCTTCACGAAGTATATGTTCAATTAATAATGGATAATTTGCTGTAAATACTCTACAAGCCAATACATCTCTTAGTAATCTTTCTTTTAAACTAATTAGTCCATCTAATAATGTAATTGCTGTATCATTTAAATAACATACATATTGTGTGATGTCTGACATTCCATAATAATTACCACTTGTTAATTTTAGTTCTTGAAGTGTAATATTAGAATCTATTGTAATTCCTGTAAGTTCTTCTGTTTTTCTTTCTGCACCATATGTAAATTTTGTTACGACCTCTCCAGAATTTAAAACATTTTCTCTTATAATACAATTACTTAAAGTTACTATGTCTGCCAAAAGTCTTTCAAAGTGTCTTTTGTATAACATTGCTTCTTGAATGTACTCTGTATTTTTTGGCATGAATCCAGCTTGTAAAAATATAGAATGTTCTTTCATAATTCTCGCAAAAAACAAATGCAATTCAAGTGATGTTCTTACATAATCTCTCATTGTTCACTTTCCTTTCTTATTATTTTATAGTATTTTATGAATATCATATCTTTATTGTCACTGTTTTTATATTTTTAGTTACCTATTTTATTAAACTTACATACTATAATTATAGGAGGTGAAATTATGGATTACCAAAGTTATGATGAATACATGAGAAGTTTAATGGGATACCCAAATATGCGTGCATCTATGTCTCCTTCTATGTCACCATCTATGTTTTCAATGGAAACTTCTTCAGAAGATTTAGAAAGAATGTATCCTGAAGTTTATAGAGTAGTTTATCCTATGGTATGTTTTGCATGCGATAGTATCAATATGAGAGCTCCTATAACTGAACAAATGGTAGATACAATGACAGATGATATCTATGATAGAGTAGAAGCTGACGGAAGAATAAATATTGATATTTCAGTTGAAGTTAGAAGTGATGAAGAAACACAAGAAAACAGACAAAGAAGACCTCGTCGTCGTAATAGATTTTTAAGAGATCTAATAAGAATATTATTTTTAAGAGAATTAATACGTAGACGTCGTAGATTCCCTATGAGACCTTTTTAATTTTTATAAAGCAAAGCGACATGATTACCTTTAGGGTAACTTACATGTCGCTAGTTTTTTATTTGATTGTAGTTTTCCATAGTCCATGTTTATTACAATAAGCATATAATGTTGAACCTGGTATATATGGAAATCTTGTTTCTGTAGATTGTTCTGGGTATAGTCTTACACGAGTTGTTTTATTTTCTGTTACTTGTGCTATCCACATTATATAGTGTTCTTTTTCCATTGGATGTTCTACTTCTCCAACTTTTACTACTATTTCATCTTCTACTTTTTCATATACTGGAACATGTTTTTCTACAGCTGCATCTGTAGTATTTGCTATCATTTGCTCCATTGTTTTTCCACAACAAGTTATATGTTGCATATCTCCTTCTATTAATCCTACTATATTTCCACATATTGGACATTTATAAAATCTTACATTTTCTTTCATTTTAAATTCCTCCCTATTAATTTTGTATTTTTATTTGTTCTTCTTTTATTAATGGATATCTTATAAGTTCATTTCCATCCAAATTTTCTTTATACATATCTATTGCTGTAATTTGATGATTATCATAAGTTGTATAATAATATATTCCTTTGTTTGTATTACAGCATGATGTATAAATTGTTATCTCATATTTACCATCTTCTAACTCACAGCAGCCTCTTTGTTGGTCAACAGAATTAAGAATATGGAAAAATTGACTAACACTTTCTTTTTCTCCTTCTCCAGAAATTGAATTCATTTTTGTAAAAGCTACTCTTATAAATCTAGATTGTGATGATAAGTCTCCTGGAAGTCCTATTGCACCCATTCCACGACTATATCTTTCCAAATTTAAACCTGGTGCAAATGTATTTTCTGGTGATTTTGCTGACAAATACATATAATTATTTAACTCAAACATTTGCTTATCAAATGGTGGATTATTTGTTAGAACTCCAACTGGATTTTCATATATTTTTATTCCGTCTTTTACAGACTCTACTGTTATAGACTCTTTACTGTCTGAGATAATCCAATGCAATTGTGCTAATGGTAATTTATCATTAAATGGTTCATTCAAGAAATTCATTTTCTCAATTAAATCTTTTGCTTCTTTTACTGTACTACATTGACTAAGAATCCATGGAATAAATTCAAATTGTGTTATATTATCCTTTCCATTTACTCTTTCTTTATAGTCCGCATTTCCTACAAAATTTAAACCTGCAACTCCCAATCCTTTTTCATTTATAGCATCATAATATAAAGGGTAATTTTCTGCCACATATGCCATACCTATTATTGCATAATGAGAATTTATATCTCCTTTCTCTCTAAAATGAAATGGATAATTTCGAGGGGTTATAGTAACCTCATCTCCATAAGAAAATTCATAATCTAATGTACGTCCAAAATAAAAGTCTTTGGTTTTATAAGTTGCTGCTGTACACATAATACGCCTCCTTTTTAAACATTAATTGTTTTAAATTTTTGAGTCCCATATTTCTTTAGTATTTTCCACAATACAAAAATACTTATTCCAAACAATAGTAACTCCAACATAATAAATAAATTTAAATTTATTTTACTTCCCAAAAACATAATACCTATTGATGCCATTCCTACAAACATTCCTATAAATACTGAAAGTGTAGAACTCATACTTTGTTTAACTACTTCCGTATCTGAAGTTGCATCCATCTTTGGATATTTTAAGTTCATTAAAATTCCAATTAACGCTGTAAATGTTGGCATAATAATTGATGCAAGTAAAATAAATATTATATCTATTATTGCTACTTTAAATATTACAAAGAAAATTATATCACATATTAAAATAATTGGAATAGATATTATATTACTTGTTAATATTTTTGCTAGTAATATTTTTTCCGGCGCAACTGGCAAACTTTTTGTTATATTAAAACTTTTT
>CAMEJH010000019.1 GCA_945919455.1 uncultured Clostridium sp.
TATTATAACATAAAGTTATTTTTATTTAGTGAGTACTTTAAAGGTATTATAATCTCATCGCTCCTTTTTTCTATCCAATTGATTTTATCTTAACATTCCAAATATTCCAAAATATATTAGTGCCCAAATTCCAAAAACAGAAATTACTACTATAGTTATTCTTAAAAATTGATTTTTCATATTCTTTAAACTTTTTTCAATTATTTTTATAGTTACTCCAATTAATATGGCAATAACTAATGATTGGATTATATAGTTTTTTGCAATTATAAAAAGTGCAATAAGTGCTAGCATATAAGCTCGTGAATTGATCAATATAGAGAACATTCCTAATGCTATTCCTTCAACAGCAAATAATTTAACTTTTCCATTCATATCCATGCATCCTAATATAATAGCTGTTGCAATACATGGATGTACTAACCAAACTATATAATTTGGTAGTCTATATATTAGTAAAGACATAATAAGAGCTATAATTCCAAATATTATTGATGCCATTCCATAACTCGTCAATTCGTTTCTTACCTTTTTTTCAACTTCATTTAATTCTTTTGTTTCTTTCTTTTTCATCTTTTATACCTCTTAACTAATTAATTTTTTTCAACTATTTCATTTTGATTTTTATATATACTGTTTTTTGGAACCACTCCTCTAACAGATGATAATGGATAAATGTTAGTGTTTTTGCCTATAACGCTTCCTGGATTAAGAATACTTCCGCATCCGACTTCTACTTGATCTCCTATCATTGCTCCAAATTTTTTTAGTCCTGTTTCAATTTTTTCTTTTCCATCTTTTACTATTACCAATTTTTTATCTGATTTTACATTTGATGTAATTGATCCTGCTCCCATATGCGATTTATATCCTAATATTGAATCTCCAACATAGTTATAATGAGGTACTTGGACATTATTGAATAATATTACATTTTTTAATTCTGTTGAATTTCCTACTACTGTATTATTTCCAATAATTGCTTTTCCTCTAATAAATGCACAATATCTTATTTCTGCATTTTCGCCTATTATTACTGGTCCTTTAATATATGCTGTTGGTGCTACTGTGGCACTTTTGGCAACCCATATATTTTCTCCCTTTAGCTCATATATTTCTTTATCTAATTTATTTCCAAGTTGAATAATAAAATCATTTATTTCTGGCAAAGCCTCCCATGGATACATAAACTTTTCTAATAAAGGTTTTGCTATTGTTTCTTCTAAATTATATAAATTTTTAATTTTACATTCTTCCATAATTTCTTATCCTTTCTAGTTAAAATTAATTTTAGCTATAACTATATAACTATTTAATAAGTTCAAGGCCTATAGGAAGACCCCAGATATGTTTTGAACATGAAATAGTTATATAGTTACAGATAAAATATTTTTACTGTCTATTCCAATATTTTTCATATAGTTCTTTAGCTGTCTTTGGGCTATCTACACCCTCTTTATTTTTTACAGGTGCAAAATCATCTTCTCTTTTTCCTCTTAATATTGCTATATCATCAAAAAATTCAAATGCGTCAAATATAAATGATTCAAATTTATAAGAATTTGGTTTGTCTGGAATAACTTCTTTTCCATTTTCATCTATATATGAATTCTTTTTATATGCACTATGATATATTAATGGTTCTGTACTTGCTTTTTCTAACGCTTCTATTGTATATAAGTGGCATATTATATTTGATTCTCCAAATTTTAATTCTCCATCTTCATCTACTTCTTCTGCCATTTTTTCTGGTAATTCTGCATATTCAATTACTTTGGGGTGACCATTCATTCTGCAAAATACGCCTACTTTTTCATGTGGATTTGCTTTTACTACTGATTTAGAAGCAATTTGTACATTTTTATCTATTGCCATTCCAAGTAATGTTACATCTGCCATTTTTAGAAGAACATTATCCACTCCACCTATGAATATCCACTTTATTCCTCTTTCTTTCATATCTGCTAATGCTCCTGATGCCCTTAAAGATGAGTATGTGCCACCATTTCCATCTGATGCTTCTTTAATTTTAAAATCTTTTCCTATTAATAGTTTTCCTTCTTCGTCTACTAAAGGTAGTTCACTTTGCATAAATATTGTCACATATTTTTTATTATATCCAAAATATTTGTGTTTTTCTAAAAAGTCTACAGTTTGTTTATTATTTTCTTTACTTGTCATTATATACCAAGGTATTGTTGTATTATATTTTTGATTTGCTTCTTTTAAATTTTCTGCTAAAATTTCAAATAAATATTTTCCCTTTCCATATACATCTAATTTAAATGTACCCTTTGGTCCTGTATGCCCTAATCTTGTTCCTTGTCCTCCTGCCATTGTAACAACTGCATATTTTCCACTTCTTATTATGTTTTCTCCTAATTTGTCGAATTTTTCTCTTTGTTCATCTGTAAGTTTTGCTTTGTCTAAATATTTTAGAGGTTCTATTTTACTCTCTTTGAATTCTATTTCTTTCTTAGTATTATTATATAATTCCATTATTTGGTGAAAATCTATAGTTTGTATTTGATTTATTAACTCTTTTTGTTTTTGTTCATCTAGTCTTCTTAATAATTTAATAATGTGATCTTGTTTATATTCCTTTAGAATATCAATTGCGTCTTGTAACTTATCCATTCCTTAACTCCTTTTTGTTAATTTTAGTATATTATATGCATTTTAATATTGCCATTCTATCACATTTATTTTTTTTTAGCAAGTTTTTATTAAAACACTGTCATATTATTAAGAATTATTCCATATATATTAATAAAAGTTTGTCTTAACTATGAAATTCAAGGAGGTATTATAGATGGAAAATGTAGGCTTGTATCAGGATATAGCCAAACGAACTGATGGTGATATTTATATTGGAGTTGTTGGCCCTGTAAGAACTGGTAAATCTACTTTTATAAAAAAATTTATGGATTTACTTGTTATCCCCAATATAGATAATGAATATAAAAAGGAAAGGGCTAAAGATGAACTTCCACAGAGTGCTGGTGGTCGTACTATTATGACAACTGAGCCAAAGTTCGTTCCAAATGAGGCTGTTGAAATTACTATAGATAAAAATTTAAAATTAAAAACTCGTTTAGTTGATTGTGTTGGTTATTTAGTTGATAATGCGATTGGATATTTAGAAGATGATATGCCAAGAATGGTAAAAACTCCATGGTCTGATGAAGAAATTCCTTTTGAAACTGCTGCCGAAATCGGTACTAAAAAAGTTATAGAGGAACATTCTACTATTGGAATTTTAATTACTACAGATGGCTCTATAACAGATATTCCTCGTGAAGATTATGTAAAAGCCGAAGAAAGAGTGGTAGGAGAGCTTAGAGCTCTTAATAAGCCTTTTATTATTTTATTAAACTGTGCAAATCCATCTTCTCCTGAATCCAGAGAATTAGCTATACAATTATCTGATAAATATAATACAACAGTTATGCCTATTAACTGTGAAGACTTAACAGCAGATGATATTAACACAATGTTTTCAAACTTACTTTATGAATTTCCTGTTGAAGAAGTTCAAATTAGTTTTCCTAAATGGATTGATGGCTTAGATTTTTCACATCCTCTAAAGGCTAAATTGTTTGAGCAAATTCAAAATGCTTTTGCTAATGTTAATGCATTAAAAGATGTATCTAATTGTATTTCTTCTATCGATAGTACTGATATTATTTCTAAAACTTTTGTAAATAAAATAATGTTAGGTACTGGTAGAGTTAGTGTCTCTATTCAGCTTAAAGATGAATTATTTTATAATGTACTTTCTCAAATGACAGGAATGGAGATTACTAATGAAGGTGATTTATTTAGAATTATGAGTGATTTAGCTTCTACTAAAAAGAAATATGATAAAATTGCTTATGCATTAGAAGAAGTTAAAACTAAAGGCTATGGTATTGTTACCCCTTCTATTGATGAACTTGTTTTGGAAGAGCCTGAATTGGTTAAACAAGGTTCTCGCTTTGGAGTAAAACTTCGTGCAACTGCTCCTTCTATACACTTAATTCGTGCTAATATTGAAACTGAGGTTTCTCCTATTGTTGGATCTGAAAAACAGTCTGAAGAACTTGTTAATTATCTTCTTTCTGGATTTGAAAATGACCCTAAAACTATTTGGAGTTCTAACATCTTTGGTAAGAGCTTAAATGAACTAGTTAATGAAGGTCTTCAAACTAAGCTTGCAAAAATGCCTGAAGAAGCTCAAATGAAATTACAAGAAACTCTTGAACGCATTGTTAATGAAGGTAGTGGCGGATTGATTTGTATTATATTATAAATAAAAGAGGGTTGTTGAAGTAAACTGCTTAAAGTTTACTTGGCTTCCCTCTCTCTTTTAATTATCACTTGATTCATATAATGTAATAACTGGATTTTCATCATTTATTGTATTTGGATCTAATTTAATCATTATCATATCATTTTTTGAATTTTCTATTGTATCAATACTATTTGAAAGATTACTTTTACTTACTATTTTTGTATTTGAATTTACAATTGCTTTAATTTCAAATTTTTCTTCATTATCAAATGCTTCCCAATATGAATCTCCATATTCTAATGTAACTATTGCTTTTTGAGAATTTACTTTTTCAACATTTTTCAATTCAAGTGAATTACCTATAATATGAGTACTTTGCTGAGCAAAGTTTTTTAATAATTCTTTTTTTAATTCTTCTCCTTTTATGTTTCTTGCTACATATATACAATATTGGTCATCATCTTTAGATATATGCAAATAATCACCTATTTTTATATTATCAAGCTTAAAGTCCTCTCCTGTTCTAGCATTTATAAATTTCATATCATTTTCTATTTTAGTTTTTCTTTTTTTACCCTCTTTATCAAACTCTATTTCACCATTTGATATTTTAGTTATAAAACCATAATAAAATCTTCCATTGTTTTTTACAGAATCTGTAATGTCTTCTATTTCATTTATCTGTTCTGTATTTTTATCTGCTTCTTTTATTTTATTTTCTACTTCATTTTTAATAGTATTATTTTCATTGTTGTTATATTGTGTCTCAGCTTTGTCAAATTTTGCAAATAATACAATTATAGCTATTAATATTATTGCCCCAACAATCATCTGAAATACCATACTATTTTTTATCTTATTCATAAAACCATCTCCTATGGTTAAGAGTATATCATAATTTATTTTAAAAGTAAAACTTTCTATTTACAAATTTATGTAAATGTAGTAAAATATAGCTATCATATTAGTAATAGAGGTAATTATGAAAATTTTAAGTATAGATACAGCAAGTAATTTATGTACAGTATCAGTTTTAGAAAATGAATCTTGTTTAAAAGAAATTATTGTTGATGATGCAAGAAATCATTCTGAAAAAATAATGCCTGTTATAGAACAAGTTTTACAAGAAACAAATCTTTCTTTAAATGATATTGATTTAATAGTATGTGATAAAGGCCCTGGTTCTTTTACAGGAATTAGAATTGGTGTTGGAACTGTTCTAGCATTTAGAGATAGTTTGAATATACAATGTGTTGGAATAAGTTCACTTGAAGCTTTAGCATATAATGCACAAAATGAAGGATATATTTGTTCTTTAATTGATGCCAAAAACAATAATGTTTACTATGGATTATTTGAATTAAAAAACAATGAATATAATCAAATAGGCAATTTTGAATTTAAGAATATTGAAGATGTAGTTTCTTTATTAAAACAGTATTCTTCTACTATTACATTTGTAGGAGATGGCGCTGTAGTAAACAAAGAATTTATAGAAAACAATTTAACTAATTGCACCTTCTGTAATAAAAATAATTTAAGTAGTGTTTCACTTGGAATTGCAGGATTAAATAGCTTTAAGAATGGTAAACAAACATCACTTATGCCATTATACTTAAGAAAATCACAAGCAGAGAGAGCTCTTGAAGAAAAGTTAAAAATATAAGGAGTGATTCTAAATGGAAATTTCTACTATGATTTTAGATGATTTGGAACAAATGAAAGACACTTTATACTCTGATTTTGATAATTTTTGGAGTTATAATGTATTAAAACAAGAACTTGAGAATAAAAATACTACATATGTTGTAGCAAAAGAAAATAGTCAAATTGTTGGTTTTGCTGGTATATCTGTTTGTTTTGATGAAGCAACTTTAAATAATATAGTTGTTAAAAAATCATGTCGTGGTAGAGGTATTGGTGGAGAACTTTTAGAAACTTTAATTGAATTGTGTGCTGATTTGAATATGAAGTCCTTGACTTTAGAAGTTAATTCTTTAAATACTCCTGCAATTAATTTGTATGAGAAGTTTGGTTTTAAAAACTTGGGTATTAGAAAAAAATATTATAATAATTCTCAGGATGCAATTATTATGACTAAATTTGATATTTAGTGTAAAATATGTTATACTATAAATAGTAAGACCGTTTCTTTACCTTATAAAATAATTATTGAAAGGTTGTTAAAAATGGATTTTTGTATCGCATCTCAGAGAGCAGAAGTACGAGATTTTTTAAAAGAGGTAGATAGTAAACTCAGCGCATTTATTAAAAAGCATAATGAACCCTCTTTCTCCGGCAAAGGCTCTACCGACAAATATGTTCGAATCAAGGTTAAAGCCATTCCTCTTACCAAAGAGGAAAACACTAAAATTGTTGAATACTTGAATGCAAAGTATCTCAAACATGTTGCTGGTTCATATTTTTACATTAAAAAATGTTTGTTTTCTCGTCGTTACCTCATTGCTACCGGCTGCGTTGATTGCGGTGAATTTTGGTAATCCAAGAAAGATGCCTCAGCTATTAGCTAAGGCATCTTTCTTATATGAACTTTTCTACTTTAATAATTGTTCTTCCACTTTTAGTCTGTCCTAATAATTCTTTAATATAGAACCTTCCTTTTCCTCTTATTGTAATCATATCTCCTGCTTTAATTTGTTTTGTTTTTTTAGTTTCGTTTTGAAAATTTATAAATACTCTTTCCATATTAATAATATCAAGAGCTTTATTTCTTGAACATCTTGCAAGTTCTGAAATTACATTATCTAGTCTTAATGATGAAACTATTATTTCAATTTCTTCTTTTCTTATTTCTACTGGTCTCAAATTTTCTATATTTGTGGCTGTAATTGTAGATTTAGAAAATCTTGTTAGACTACTTAAGTTCTCTAGTAAAAATTTAGAAATATCTTTGTCTACTATAATATCTGCTCCATTGTTATCCACAACAATATCTCCTACTTTTTCTCTTTTTACTCCCAATTTTATAACTGCTCCTAGATAGTCTCTATGTGTATATTTTCCTTTTAAGTCATCTGGCAGTTCTATCCTTATTATTTGTACTATATTTGACAAATTTTTTAACACTACTTCACTATTGAACTTTTCTGGATATATTACAAACATTTTTCTTTCTGCTTGTTCAAATCCTCCATAGCTTATGTAATTTTCAACTTTTATTTTGTTAATAAATTTTTGAACTAGTTCTATTTGAGCCATATCAAGAAAGTCTGTATGTTCTATCTTGTTTTTATTTTCTACCATTTCAATTTTATCTAAAATTTGTGCCAATAATATCTTGTCATCCTTTTCTCTATAATCATTTAAAATCTCTCTGTTCATATAATGTATTTTCTCCTTCTATCTAGTCCTATATTAGATTCAAATTAGCCTATTAATAGTAACAAACATAATGTTCCTAATGGTACTGTAATATTATCTGTTCCTTTCACAGATACAGCCTCTATTGCAGTAATAACAAATCCCATCATTAATGTTACTAATGGCCAATGTGGTGTTGCCCAATATACTCCTGGATGCCAAAATGATAAGTAACTTCCAATTAAAATGGTTGCAATTACAAACATTGTTAATGAACCTGCAAATGATTTTTTAGAGTCTCCTAGTTTATATTTTTTACTTTTTATAGTTTTACCAATTAGTGCTGCTAAACCATCTCCATAAGCCATTACTAAATTTGGTATTAATCCCAATGATGGCATTTTATATATTCCAAATGATACTATTACTAATATAAATAATGATACTGCATAATATACTGTACCTAAACCATCTTGTTTGTCTCTTTCCATAACTTTTATTATATCTTTTTTAAATGATATATAATTTATTATTACAAATGTAGCAGGAACAAATGCTGCAAACCATACATTTGTAAAGAAACACATTGCAATAATCCACCAATTTCCTAGCATAATATGTATAAATTTTCTACTTGCTTCTTTTCCCTTTTTTTCAAATATTTTTGCACCTATTATTACTAATCCTATATATAAATATGATACTAATATTCCAATCCAGTTCATCATTTTCCCCCATTTTTTATTTTAATTTAATATATATTATCATATTTATTTAATTTTTGTCAATTTTCAAAAATTAATCCCAGGGCTATTTTCCGTTTAGAAAATATTTTGTCCTGGGACTATCTTATTTATTCATCTTTTTTGTCATCAAGTACCATAATAAATTGAACATTACCTTTAACCTCTTCATCTTTCATTGTAAATGAACTATATTCTTTTGATAATTCTTCAAGTTTTTCTAATCTATTTGTTACATCTTTTATATTATTATTGATATAATTACAAATTTTATTTATTCCATCTCTATTAAATTCTACAACACCATCAGATAAGTTTTGTGCACCTTCTGCTATTGTTAAAGCTCCTTCTGTTAATTTACTATTAGCTTCTGTTATTTGTTTAGATGAACTATTTATTGCATTCATTCCTGTTTTCATTTCTGTTGATCCGCTTCTTAATGTTTTTGTTCCAGCTGATAATTGTACTGTTCCATTATATAATGTTTCTGTTCCAGATACTAATTCACCTGTTTTACTTGAAAGCAATTCTGTTCCTTGTTTTAACTCTGTAATTCCATTACTTAAATTTTTTGTTCCCGCTTGCAAGTTTGTCATGCCTTGTTTTAATTCTGTTAGTCCTTGTTGAAGCTCTTTAATCTTATTTGCATCTGTTTGTTTTAGTGTATTAATATTTTCATTTTGTGCCTCTATGTTCTTTTCTAGTAAGCCAATTAATTGTTTATTTGTTGCTATTTGTGTTTTTAGATTTTCTATTGTTGCTTCATCTGTTGTTGAAGCAATCATATTTTCTAAAGTTGTATTTGTTGTTTTTAGATTATTTACTGTATTTTCATTTGTATTATTTAATTGTTGCAAGCTTTGAATTTTTTCTGTATTGTCACTTACATCTATTCCATTAACACTTGATATAACTTTATCAAGTCCTGCGGATATTTGGTTTTCTCCAACTTCTAAAGATTTACTTCCAATTTCTAATTTTGCTAAATTCTCATCAATTGTTTGTATTCCTGAAGAAATAGCTTTTGTCCCATCAGAAACACTTTTTGCTCCTGAAGATAAAGTTCCTGCATTTTTGTTTAGTGAATCTATTCCTGAATCTATTTTTGAATAACTTTCTGTTGCACTGTTTATTCCGTCTGCTATTTGCTTCATTGCACTATTAAATTCTTTAGATTTTTCATTATACTCATTTGTTCCTTCTGCTAATGTGTTTGCACCCTCTTCTATTTTTTTACTTGCATTTTGCAAAGTATCAACTTGAGCATAAATTTCATCTAATTGATCAAATATTTCTAGATCCTCTTCTTCTAATAGTTTTGGTGTTATATATGCTATTATTGTTCCCATTTTGAAATTTGTTGTTTCCATCGAAATTTCCATAGTATCTGGTATATCTATTACATCCTTAGATAGCCCTAAACTTTCTTGTAATCCAGGAACTACAATTCCTGCAACTATTGTTTTACTTCCATCATTTACTATTTTGCCATTTGAAAGTTCTATATTTTTATTATTATCATTTGGTAAAATTATTCCACATCCTACTATAAATGGAGTATATAATGTTGTATTTCTTCCAGATATTCTTACAATATGTTCTTCTTTATTGGTGTATTGAATTGTTATTTTTACTTTTCCACTTTTACCTGAAATTTCATCCTTTGACATTTCTTGACCATTCAATTCATACTTTATACTGCATTCTACAGGTAATTCTTTATCAGTTTCTCCCTTGTAATAAATGTCTTCTCCATTTGATCTCCAAATTATTTTGTTTCCTTCTTTTGTAAATTCTTCTTCTCCATTTATATTTTCTATATTTAATAAATCTGTTAAATCATTAATTAAGTCTTCTTCTCCTGACAAATGGTCTGTTACTAAAGTTTTATAATTTTTTCCATCACTATCTATTTTGGAATATACTGTTTCCTCTTTTGTATATGCTAATACTGGAGTTGTATATACAAGCATTGTACATAATAACATTCCAGATGTAATACTTTTTATAATTTTATTCATATTAATCTTCCTCTCTTTACTAATCTTTTATCAGTCTTAACTCCTTTGTTGTCTTGCATACTACTTTATCAAATACTAGTAATAATGCTGGTAATACAAAAATTACTGAAATCATACTTATTATTGCTCCTCTAGACATTAGAGTACATAAAGATCCTATCATTTCTATTTTTGAATATGCTCCTACTCCAAAAGTTGCTCCAAAGAAGCATAATCCGCTAACAACTATTGAACTTATTGAAGTTTCCAGAGCTTCATCTATTGATTGTTTTTTGTCTTTTCCATCTTTTCTATTTCCGATATATTTAGTAGTTATTAATATAGCATAGTCTATTGTTGCCCCAAGTTGTATTGTTCCTATAACTATTGAAGCAATAAATGGTAATACTGTTCCTGTATAATATGGAATTCCCATATTTATAAATATTGCAAATTCTATAACAAGCATTAAAATTACAGGTAATGAAATAGATTTTAATACAAATATCATTATTATAAATATGATTCCTATTGACACTGAATTTACACTCATAAAGTCATGATCACTTATTTCAACTAAGTCTTTCATAAGAGGACCTTCTCCTGCAAGTATTGCATTTTCATCATATTTTTTTACTATTTTGTTAATTGTATTTACTTGTGAGTTTAATTCGTCTGTTGCAATTTCATAACTTGAATTTATCATAATCATTTGATATTTATCACTTATAAATATTGATGAAATATCTTCTGGTAGCATTTCTTTTGGTAAATTTTTATCTATTCTAGAATATGATAAAGTCCATTCTATTCCATCTAATTTTTCAATTTCGTCTAGCATTTGGTTAATTTTATAATCTGGCATATCTTTGTCTACTAAAAGTATTTCTGTTGATACCATATTAAATTTATCTTTTAATTCTTCATTTGCAGTTACACTTGATAAACTATCTGGTAAAGATTTGTTTAAATTGTAATATACATCTGTGTTGCTATATCCATATAGAGCTATTGGCAATATTATTAAAAACAATACTATTATTACTTTATAGTGTTTAATTACAAAGTTTTTTACTCCTGTAAATTTAGGTAATATTTCTTTATGTTTTGTTTTTTCTATTAAATTATCACATTGTAATATCATTGCTGGCAATACAGTTATTACTGTTATTACTCCAAGAAAAACACCTTTTGCCATTACAATTCCTATGTCTTTTCCAAGTGTTAAGTTCATACTGCATAATGCTAAAAATCCTGCAATAGTAGTGGCTGAGCTTCCTGCAACTGATACAAATGTTTTTTGAATTGCATTTGCCATTGCTTCTTTTTTATCTGAAATGTTCTCTTTTTCTGCTTTATAACTATGATATAAGAATATTGCGAAATCCATTGTTACTCCAAGTTGCAATACTGCACTTATTGCTTTTGTTATATATGATATCTGTCCTAAAAAGACATTTGTTCCCATATTATATAAAATTGCTATTCCTATATTTAATAGTAATAGTACCGGTACAGTATAAGAGTCTAATGCTATTTCTAGTACTATTAAACATAGCAATACCGCTATTATTACATATATTGCTATCTCTGAATTTGCAAGATCCCTTGTATCTAGAACTAATGATGACATTCCACTTATTTTACATCTGCTATCAGTTATTTCTCTCAGTTTTTCAATTGTTTGCATTGTTGTATCTGATGATATTCCGTCTTTAAATGTTACTAGCATTATTGTGTCTCCATCTTTATATACCTTATCTGTTAAATCTTCCGGCAACATCTCTAACGGAATTCCTGAACCCACAATATCTGCTATTCCAAGAACTTTTTCTACATTGTCTAACTCTTTTATTTGCTTTTCAAGTTTTATTATATCTTTTGTTTTCATATCATCTAATATTATTATTGAAAATGCACCCATGTCAAAATCTTCTGATAAAATTCCTTCTCCTTTTATGGTTTCTATATCATCAGGTAGATAGACTAGTATATCATAATTTATTCTAGTTGCTTGTATTCCTAATATTGATGGAATTAATAATAATAGTGATATGATTATTATTAATTTACTGTGTTTACATATAAATTCTGAAAATTTACGCATTTTTAGTTTCCTCCTTTAGTAATTTCAATTAGGTCCCAGGGCTACTATTCCCTCATTAATAAAACCGATAGATATATATCGGTTTTTCTTCTTTTTATTTTACTTCTTTTGTTTTTATTTTACTTTAATTAATACATATATGCTTTCAATTAAGTCGAATACTTCTGTAATTATTAACATTATTCCTATAAATCTTGTTATTGTAAATATTGCTTCAAATGGATTTGCCACAATTATAATTCCTAATATACACATTATTATAGAAGATACTAATAGCCATCCCCATTTATCTGTTAATGTTGATTTTAAGTTTATAGCTAATTGGAATTTCATTATACTTCTAATTACAATCCACATACCTGTTATGATAGGTAATATTGATATAAATAATGCTTTATTAAATAATATTATTACTCCTAATATTGTTAATAAAATTCCCATGATTAGTTCATTACTAAATGCTCTTACTTCTGGTTCTTCTAGCACATATGAAATTATATTTATTACTCCATATACTAAAATTATTACTCCAAATATAGTTACTGCAGTTGATAATGCTATTCCTGGTTTTGCAATTAAGAATATTGCTACAAGTATTAGCAATATTGATGTTATAATTGATTGTTTTTCAAATTTTCTTAAATATTCTATAATCATTTCCAATTTCTCCTTTCGATGGTAATTATAGTATTTTTTTATGAACTTTTTATGAACTAATAAAAAAATTCAGTACAATTTTAAATTGCACTGATCAAATTTTCCATTTTTTCTCCTATTCTATATAATTTTTTAACTCTATTAATGCTTTAGCTGATAAAATATAATCTTTAACAAAGTTAAACATATAATTAGAAATTTTAGATGCCGGTCTATCCATATATAAATCTTTGACTATACAAATTCCTAGTCCTTTGTCAAATAACTTATTTAACCTTTTTCCAATCTGTATAAGGTTTTCTTTTTTCATCTTTTCATAATTTTTTTGTGCATCTAAATGTCTTTGATTTAGTTCTGTTATAAATTCTTCAAATTCATATTCTCTATATTTATACATTTTATATACTTGTGCAGCATATTCTAGTCCATATATTGTTTGCAAATTGAATGCTTCAAGCATTTTTGAAAACTCTTCTGGTTTAAAATAATATATATGTCCTTGTAATAAGTTAAAGCTTCTTTTAGTATCTAAATAGCCTAATTTTATGTTGTTTATTATTCTCTCATGGTTAAACTCAAAAGTTCCACCTAAATCTTCTGATGGTGATAAAACTTTGACGTATACATCTTTGCTTACAGATTTTTTGCTAAATCCAATTCCCGCAATGTCTGCTATTATTATATTTTTATAACCTTTTTCTATTAACATATTTGATGGAATATTATCATATAAGCCTCCATCATAATATTCTTCTCCATCAATTATTTGTGGTTTAAATATTGGAAAACATGAACTTGCAAGTAAATAATCTATCATTTTTTCTTTTGGAATCTCATTTTTAAATTTTTGTAATGGTGTTCTATTTTTTACAGAATATGTTACTAGTCCAAAATCAATATTTGAGTTATATAGCTTATCCATATCTATATATTTTTTTATCATTTCTCTTAATGGTGTATTGTCAATGCCTTTTTGCTTTGTATAATCTGCCGCTAAATTAAATATATTTGATAAATCAAATATATTTTTATCAGCATTTACTCCATCGACCTTCATTATATTATCTATCTTTATATTTTCATACATTTTTTCCATTGAGTTAAAATCATCTTGTAAAAATAATGCTCCATTTAATGCTCCTATTGAAGCTCCTGCTATTGCTTTTACCTTTATTCCCATTTCACATAGTGCTTTCCATACACCTACTTGATAAGCTCCTTTTGTTCCTCCTCCAGCTAAAACAAGTCCATATTCTCTTTCGTCCATATTAATATCATTCCTTTCATAAGTTACATATTAATTCAAATTAGATTTCTATATAATTATATTCACATGCTCTAATTAGTCTATTCATTATAGCTAAACCTAGTCCTTCTTTTTCTACGCCCTGTATTATTACTATGTCTGGATTATATCCATCTACTTTTCTTAAAATAGTAAATATATTTTTTGAAATATCTTCTAAACTATTTCCTATATCTATAGTTTTAAATTCTTTTAATTTAGGTGAATTTTCAGTTTTTGAAAGGATTAAAGGATTTTTATATTCTGTTGCTATTTCCTTAATTTTTTCTATTAGTTTATCATTATCTTTGCTATATACTAATATACATTTTGCATTTGGCGCATAATGGCGGTATTTCATTCCTGGTGATAATATTTTTTGACCTGCTTCTGTCTTATTTAAAATATGTTTATCTATTTCTACATTTCCAGCTACTTCTTTTATTTGTTCTGCTGTTATTTTACCTGGTCTTAAGATATGTGGTACTCCATCTATTACTTTAACTACAGTTGATTCTAGCCCAACTTCTGTTTCTCCTCCATCTATTATGAAATCTACTTTGTCTTTTAATTCATCATATATGTCTTGTACATTTGTTCCACTTGGTCTTCCTGATATATTTGCGCTTGGAGCAGCTATTGGTACTTGTGAATATTCTATTAGCTTTCTTGCAATCTCTCCACTTGGCATACGTATTCCTACTGTATCTAATCCTGCTGTTACAATATCTGGTACTATTTCAGTTCTTTCTAATATTATTGTAAATGGTCCTGGCCAAAAGGCTTTCATTAACTTTTTTTCTAGTTCTGACACATTTTGTGCTATTTGTGGTAGCATACTAAAGTCTGCTATATGCAATATTAATGGATTATCTGATTTTCTTCCTTTTGCTAAATAGATCTTTTCTACTGCTTTTGTGTCTAATCCATTTGCTCCTAAACCATATACTGTTTCTGTTGGAAATAGTACTAGTCCTCCTTTTCTTATTACTTCTCCTGCTTCTTCTATTTTTGTATAATCACTATCATTTCTTAAATCTAAATATTTTTCCATTTTCTGTCCCTTCTTCGATGCTATTATATAACTTTTATGAGCTTTTTTCAAGGGTTTTATTATTTCTTCTTGTATCTACAATACCATATATATGTATTTCTTCTCTTACAATTGAATATAAAATTACAAACTTCTTATCTATTACTAATTTTCTACGATTTGTATTAAATACTTTTATGACTTGCCCTCTAGTGGGCATAAAATCTAATGAACTAATTTTTTCTAAGAATTTATTAAATAATTTTTGTGAAGCTTCTACATTAATTCTCGCCAAAAATCTAACATGAGAATTAATTGTTTTTATTGCTTTTTTCGATATTAATATTTTATATGTCGTCGTCTTCCCATCTCCTTTCTATGAATACATCCCTATAAATTTCATTGAATACTTTTTCTGCAGGCTCACCTTCAAATGTTCCATTAAGTGATGTATTATATGATCTTTCCCAGTCTTTTAAAATATCCATTTTCCATTGTTGAAAATCATCCTTTACTTTTAATTTTAACTTCATACTTTCACTTCCTTTCATTTTTCTTATTTTCATAATATTCCCCCCCAATCTTTATGCTCACAATTATATGATGTTTTACATTATTTGTCAATCACTTTCACATAAAAACATATCAGTCATAAAATATAATGGTGATGCTTATGGCAACAAGAAATTATGATAGAGCTGCGGCTATTTCTTATGCTAAAAAGTGGGCTCTGGCTAGAAATCCAAGATATTACAATTTTGATGCTGTTGGTGGAGATTGTACCAGTTTTGTGTCTCAATGTTTGTTTGCTGGTAGTAAAAAGATGAATTATAGTTCAAAAAATGGTTGGTTTTATAATAATGGATATAATAAGTCTCCTTCTTGGAGTGGCGTTGAATTTTTATATAAATTTTTAACAACTAACAAGAGTTATGGTCCTCGTGGTACAGATGTTACTCAAGATAAGATTATGGCAGGAGATATTGCTCAACTTTCTTTTTTGGGAGATAAGTTTGAACATAGTTTGTTTATAATTAATGTTGGTAATTCTAATGATTTAAATACTTTTTCTGTTGCAGCTCATACTTATGATGTTTTAGGAAAAAAAATTGGTGCATATAATTTTTCTAAAATTAGATTTGTTCATATTAAGGATGTGGGGATATAACTTCACAATTGTTATAGTTGCTGTTGTATGTGTTTTTTAGTCTAAACATTAAATTGTACTAAAAAAGCTGAGGTAAAAAACTTTCAAAGTTTTCTGCCCCAGCTATTGATATAGAATAATAATATATTTGCAACTTTTAAGTTACATAGTTCTATTCTTCAGACTTTTTATTAATATTATTTTACTTTTTCTATTTTAAAATCATAAGCATTAGCTAAATCTGTTCCAGTATATGAAACAAGTTCTGTTTTTTCACCCTTTTGAAGTTCTCCTATAACTCCATCTATTGTATCTAACTCGCTACCATCCTCTCTTAATAATATTATGCGGACAAGCTCCTCAGTATGTGTAGCATTTCCAATATTTTCTACCATTGCCATAAAAGTTGTAACACCTGTAGAAGCATCAGATTCTAGTTTTATATCACTTATTTTTAAATCAAAATATTTTTTTGTTTCTAAAAATTTATTTGATATGTTTTGTTTTACATTTCCTATTATTTTTGCATTTTCAGTATTATCCATATCAAATCTTTCCCCTGCATAAATTGGTTCTTTTTCATCTTTTGATATATCTATTTCGTTTTCATTTTCATTTTTAATAGGCTTATTTGATAAAAAATATTTAACACAAAATATTATTAATACTATTAGTACTAATGTTGATATTATTATCAATATATTTCTATTTCTTTTATTCACGAGAATTCTCCTTTTAATTATATATTTTTATTGTGCAATTTTCCAAAGTGTATTTCCAGAGCCATCTGTTGTCTTTTCTAATCTCAATTTTGGATTTAATTTTAAACATGGTCTAACTCCTGCAGCGAAACTATAAGGTGTGTGATTGTAAGTTGTTTGTTCCAAATAAACAAGAGGAGTAGGATATAAGTATGCATAACTATATGATCCGTAACTAAAACCATAACTATAAATAACACGTGCACCGTAATTAGCATAATACTTTGACCAGGTATCACCATAAAGATTTCCCCAATATGGATATTGATTTGTTGTTGAATGGTCTGTTATTGAGCGAGAAGCTAACCATACAGCACCTCCTGCTTGTTTTAGTTGAGATTTTTTATTTAATTGATTTTCATCACTAGTATAATTTGTATCCTCTGCATATATAGTTGTAGGTACGTTGGCAATTGAACCTGAGTATTTATTAGTATTTCCTATAGAAGTTTCAACATCTGTAGGCAAACTACCTAAAGCTCTTGCAGATGATACATAATTTGGATTTATATAATACCCACTTAAAGTATTTAACGTTTTTACTAGATTCTCATATCCATCCTCTCCTTTTATATATAGACCTGATTGAGTATATATGCCAGTTCCCCATGACGAAGTTCCTACTACGCTTTTACTACTTACTATTTGAGCTCCATATCCTTCTGAACCAGTATATAATATTTGCCAATTTCCATTATATGATGTTACATCAAAGGTTTGATCAGATGTATGCCCTGTTAAAGAAGCTGGCATTGTATATGAACCATTAGATGTTCCTTTTCCTGTACCAACACTATATTCTACATAATCCCCTACAGTAAAAGCATTTTGACTTATTAAATCTTCTACAGAAGTTCCGGCTAGTTCTTCAGTAGTTTTTATTGTAGCAGTTTTTGTAGTAGTCATTCCTGATGCATCATATATTACAGCTTGTATAGTATATGATGTATTAGGTTCTAAACCTGTTATATTAACTGTCTTTGTAACACTACTTGTTGTCTTTTCCCATGTATCTGTACTTGCCATTGTATATGTCACTTCTCCTAAAGTATTATTCTTGTATGACCACTCCGCTTTAACAGTACCACTTCCAGAATCTTGTGCTGTTAAAGATGCTGTAACACTTGTAGTTTGTATATCAGATACTGTAATTGCTGATACTTCTGGAGCTACATTGTCTTTCCATTGAGCATATAAATTTATCTTATCTCCATTTGTTTGTGTAAGATTTGTTACACTCTGTTTATCTATATAACTAGTTCCAGAACCATTTGCAGAGGTATTCCATTCTGAAAATGTATATCCTGTTTTCGTAAATCCGTTTGCAGTTAAGTTTTTAGCTATCCCATATGTATGAATAGAACTTTCTGTAGAACCACCAGTAGAACCATTTCCATTATAGATTATTGTATATGTATTTGCTAATTTTGATGCAGTTGCTGTTAATGTTATATCCCCACTTGGCATTTTTATTTTAATATTTTGCGATGTTTGATTTGGTAATAAATCTACATTACTAGATTTCCACATTCCAAATGATATACTATGTCCAGCTACATTCGCCAATGTAGCAGAAATTTGTACTTCTTGTCCATATTTATAAGTTCCTTCTCCTTGTACCGAAGTTATATTATTATCAGCTTTTGCTAAAGTAAGTGTATATGAATTTCTTGTATAGTATAAATTTACTTTCTTACCTTGTTCTTCTATAAATTCTGTAACAGCATTTCCATCTACAGTTGCATAAGAAAATGTTCCACCTTTGATAGGATTTCTTTGTACTAAATCTGAAATTTTTACAGTTTTCTGCTCACCAGAAGATATTTCAAGGAATTTACTTTCTTCCAAAGAAAATTCTGAGTTATCTAAATTTTCAAAATAGAAACATACCATATATCTTGGTGTTAATGTGTCAATCACATTACCGTCCGAATCTATATAATATGTTCTTCCACTATCTCCAAAAATGATTTTAAAAATGAATCCTTCATCCCCTGCAGATGATACAGTATTTTTTGTGCTTCCTGTATAATTATCCAAGTTATTTTTCATTTTTATTCTATCTTCTTCAGTATCTTCTAAAATAGCATTTTTCTTGCTAGCTAGTAGTTGAACTGTTGAAATTTCTAGTGCTTCTTTCTCAGAGTCAATTTCTGCTGCTTCTTTAGCAGTCTCGCCTTTTGATATTATCCCATTTTCTTCTCCTAGCATTGAGACACTTACTGCCGCTAAAATTAATAAAACTACTATAGTTACCACTAATGAGATTAGTGTTATTGCTTTATTTGTTTTTATTGTATTTTTCATATATTGCCTATTTTTTCTTTGTTTTTCCATTTTGTTTTATCTCCCCCTTTTTCTTATGTTTTCTTTATTTCCTTATTTTTAGTTTGTATAAGATTTTCTATTCTATTTTTGCATACAAAGAACTTATTTTTTATTTTTTTAAACAAGATATTTAATTTTCAATGTTCTTTTTATACAAAAAAATGTAGATATCTTTTTACCTATTCATTTTACAAAAGTGATAGAACTTTGTCAAGGTGTTCTTTGATTTTTATTTCTTATTTTAAAATTGGGGATTGGTTCTCTTTACATCATCACATAGTAAAAAATTACCATCAGAAGTGTTACAATGGTAACTTTCCTAATGGTAAAATTTTCTATTTTACATATTCATTTAATGGTTTCACTTTATAGTTTAATTCTCCAAATTCACATATTGGAACATATCCTGGTTTTGAATTTATAACATCTGGTATTCTGTTTACAACAGATGCACATGTTAATTCTACTGTTGCTGGTTTGGCTACAACTATTGTTGTATCTGGTTCACCATAAATTGTCCATTCGTTTTTATCAAATTCATCTGGAGCATATACTTTTCCAATACATTCGCTTTCTATTGTAACTCCTTCTTCAGTTTCAGTTGTAACAACTGCACTCATTCCTGTTGCATCTCCTGCTTTAACTGTCATATTTAATGTGCTAGAGAATAAATCTTCTTTATAAGTTTGTGGTACGCATTTTTGAGTTTGAGATTTTACTGTTAGTCCTAATTTTTCACATAACCATCCATTTACATTCCACATATATGATGGTAAATATTCTCCACTTTCTATTACTTTTTGTCTTTCTTCAGCACTTATTCTATCAACTGATGCAACTTCTCTGTCAAAATCTTCTAGAGTGAGCCCTGCACCATGTGCTTTTGCTAATGCTATTCCGTATTCTTCTACATTATAGCTTGAGCTTCCTTTAATTTTTGTTATTTTATGTGTTGATCCTGCTATTGATGATATTAATTGTCCCCAATATATATCTTGGTATCCACTTCCTGTAATTGTACAATTATTTTTCTTTGCTAACTCATCTATTTTATTTGTTAGTGTTGGATTTGAATTTTCTGGATAGAATGCTTCTTCACATGTTGTAATTGCATTTATTCCAAGTTCTGCACATAATAATAATGGATTTTCTAAGTCTTTTAATAAGCTCATTGTTGTTACTATTGCAATATCTGGTTTTGTTTGTTCTAACATTTCTTTTGCATTTTCTGCACTTGTAACTACTACTCCTTTGTTTTCTGTTCCTAGGATTTCTCCAATATCTTTTCCTATTACATTAGGGTTGATATCAACTGCTCCTACTATTTCTCCACCTTTTTCGTACACATATCTCATTGTATATAAACTCATTTTGCCTACTCCATATTGTACCACTTTTACTTTTCTTTCCATAGAAAGACCTCCTTCTGCCAATTTGGCTTGCTTTTTTCTTTCGGATGTTATTACTTTTGTAAGTTTCGCTAGCCTTATTTTATCATATTGTTTCCAATTTTCAATAGTTTATTAAAAAATTCACAAAAAACATAAAAACAGAACCGACCCTAAGTTATCAAAGTCGGTCCTATAAAATTATTTTTCTACTTTAGTTAATGTATCTAATGGAACTCCATTATCATTCGTGAATATATTTACATTTTGCTTAAATGTAAAATACATTGAATTCAAATCATAGTCGTCTGGTAATATATATACTGCCTCTAGTTTATTATCAACACTCACATCATACATTTCATTTTTCATATGGTTATTTAATTCAATAGGTATATAAAGTTTTCCGTCTTTATCTAATAAATATACTGTTTTGTGACCAAAATCATAATATTCTGAATATCCTTCTTTATCTTCAAGTTTATTTAATTTATATGGAACAATTAGCACATCTTTTCCATTCCATTTTTCAACTCTATATTCTGAAAATGTTACTGTATTACTAATTATATCAGAATTTATTCTCTCTCCATTTTTATTATATATTGTTTGAGAATTTAATGATGTTTTCATCATTTTAGTTTCATTTCGGTTATTAACAAAATACATATTAGCATTTGTTGGAACATAATCATTACTTGGTTCTAATTTCATTCTCTGATATAAAGTATCATATTCAGAATTATTTATTTTATAAATATTTTCATTCTTGTTTTCTACATTATAATAAACATATAAATCATTTAGATTAATTTTTGATGCATCTTCTACATCATAATACCAATATCCACTCAATCTAGTTTCGATTTCTTCTCTTATTGCAGAATGTTCAATTAACTTATAGTATCCAAGATTAATAGTATATGTTTCAGTTTTATATTCTTGAGGCATACCTTCATATTCTCCAACATTAGGGTATCCATTCCTATGAGATATACTAGTTTTATCTATAGCATTTCCATTGGTATCTACTAAATTCATCTTCCATGAATCTGGAGCATAACTCCCAGTATTACCATATTCAATGAAGTCTACAACAATTTTGTCATTACCACTATTATTTGTATTTTCAAATTTCATTATTTTATTAATAAAAAGATGTCTATTATCATATCCATAATAATATCCTGTAATTTCTTTATTAATATTTAATGTCTCAGTCAAAGTATAATTTCCTTTGCATTCATTTATTATATCATTTTTTTGTTTTTCTGATAAAGAACTAGCATAAACATATTTATTGTTTTTATTTGTTTGTTCTTTTGCATTAGAACTTCCATTAACATTATTATCTGCCGCTTGATTTTGACCGTTATTAGTTGATTTTGCAAAAAAATATACTCCTGCTCCTATTCCTCCTACTACAATAATTGATAAAATTATTATAAAAATTTTAATTTTATTATTCATCTTCTGAATCCCCCTTTTCTGTATTTATAATAATATATATATCTTAACTTGTCAATGCTAATGATAAAAAATGGAATCTAAGTTTTAACTTAAATTCCATTCCATTTTATAAGTGTAATACTCTTGACTTAATTTCTTTAGTTTTTCCAACATTCCAGAAGTTTTCTCCTAAATATCCGCATGTACGACGAACAACATTCATTTTAGCATGATCTTTATTTCCACATTGTGGACATTCCCATTCATTTTGATCATTTATAATCATTTCTCCGTCATATCCACAAACTTGACAATAATCTGATTTTGTATTGAATTCAGCATATTGGATGTTGTCATATATAAATTTAACAACTTCTTCAAGTGCTGGTAAATTATTTTTCATATTTGGAACTTCTACATATGATATAGCTCCACCTTTTGAAAGTGGTTGGAATTCACTTTCAAATTTAAGTTTTGCAAATGCATCAATTTTTTCTCTAACATCTACATGATATGAATTTGTGTAGTATCCTTTATCTGTTACATCTGGAATGCTTCCAAATTTTTCTTTGTCTATACGTGCAAATCTGTAGCATAAAGATTCTGCTGGAGTTCCATATAGTGCAAATCCAATGTTTGTTTCTTTTTTCCATCTATTTACAGTTTCTTCTAAGTGTTTCATAACTTTTATAGCAAAATCATGTCCTTCTTTTGTTGTATGTGATACACCTTTCATTAATTTTGTAAGTTCATATATTCCTATATATCCTAATGATATACTTGAATATCCTCCATATAAGTATTTATCAATTTTTTCTCCTTTTGCTAAACGAGCTATTGCTCCATTTTGCCAGTGTACAGGAGATATATCTGATTTTGTTCCAAGTAATGCATAATGTCTGCACATTAATGCTTCTTTACATAGTTCTAGTCTTTCATCAAATAATTTCCAGAATTTCTCTTCATCACCATTTGATAAAATTCCTATTTGTGGTAAGTTTATACTTACTACACCTTGGTTGAATCTTCCTTCAAATTTATAATTTCCATTTTCATCTTTCCATGGAGCTAAGAAGCTTCTGCATCCCATTGGGCTAAATACATTTCCTTCATAGTTTTCTCTCATTTTCTTAGCTGATATGTAATCTGGATACATTCTCTTTGCTGAACATTTTACTGCTAGTTTTGTTAAATAATCATATTTTCCACCTTTTAAGCAGTTATGTTCATCTAATACATATACTAGTTTTGGAAATGCTGGTGTTACATATACTCCAACTTCATTTTTGATTCCTTGAATTCTTTGTTTTAGAACTTCTTCTATTATCATTGCATTTTCTTCTATATATTCATCATCTGGTTCTAAGTGTAAGAATAATGTTACGAATGG